>JACQXL010000045.1 GCA_016208805.1 Planctomycetota bacterium
TCAATCCGGACCAGCGTCTCCACGATGTTTTCCAGCAGGTCAATCGTAACCGGGTTTTTCAGTTCGTTAATCTGCTTGAGCGCTTCTATCAACGGCGGAACGGCCGGCTTGCCGATGATTTCTAGCGCGTAAGTTATCTGGAAGATTAGCGTCTCGTTGGTGGTATTGTTTACCAGCGTATTGACCAGGTATTTGGCCACGATGTCGCCGGCTTTGTTCAAGCGGTCAATGGTTATCTGGCGGGTGGCAAAATCTTCCGAAAAGATGCTGTCCAGCACCGATTGAATCTCGGTATCGCTCAGGTCAACTTCGCCGATGTTCTTGTTATCGCACTTCTCCCAGAGTTTCAGGTTCAACTTATCCGACTCTGCAGGATTTACAGCCCCGCTATAAGTAGCGGGACTCCGCTGTGGCTCCGCAGATTCAGGAGAACCTTCCGGCTCGCTCATAGTTCTATCCCTCACTCAAACAAATCAGGCTGTCTAATAAGTCCCATTTGTCATTCTGAGCGAAGCGAAGAATCTCGGTTTTATGCGGGTTCCGCGGCAGAGATTCTTCGGCTAACGCCTCAGAATGACACTTTTTGGACACCCTGAAATATATACCAACTTTTTATCGGTTGTAAAGAGAAATTCTCGGATTTAGGAAAAATATTTTATTCAGGTAACGTTAACGCATCGGCCCCGCCGAAGATATCTCTAACAGGGTCAACCTCATCGCGCCGGAGTTTATCAACACAGTCCGTTAGTTTTTCGGTCAGGACCGTTAAACCCATTTGTCTGGACAGGTGCAATAATTGCCGGAGCGATTGGATGGCCATCCGGAACGTCCGGATAAGGTCGCCGTCCGAGGCCGAGGTGTATTTGACCAGATTAGCGAACATCTCGCCGCTTGACCATGCATCAACCGCGGCGGATAGTTTAAATTCTATTGGTTTCGTCAGCGGCATTATCCCGCCTTTTTTCTCCAGCGTGCGGAGATTATTGCTGATTTGGGTTGCCGTCTTGAATGCGCCGTGCCAGAGTTCCGGCGCAGGTTTCTCATACCACTCGCCCCGCCTGGGCTCAAAGACCAACGCAACCAGCAGTAGGTTTATCTGGTTCGCATTAAGATGCTCAAGGATGTCCCGGCTGATAAACTCGGTCAGCAACAGTTCATAACTATTGATTTGCCTGGCCATATTGCCTTTAGCCGTGAGTTTACGATTCTGGAGATAACCCAGATTATATAACAGCGATAATTTCCGTTTCAACTGGTTAACGACATTATGGTATTTACCGTGTGCGGCTTGATGCTTTTTACCTGCCCGCCGGTCAGATATCTGGAAATTGCTGAGACTTTTTTGGCAGGCCTGATAAATATTCTCGCCCAGAGTCTGGTAGAGGTTCAGGATTCCGTTATAAGACAGGTTAAACTGGCTTTTGACTTCTTCAACTTTATCGGATGTGATTTGCTCCACAACGCTTGGTCTCGGATATGGTCGGTCTAACCTGAGATAGACAAAACCTTCGCGGTCAATCCCGCGCCGGCCGGCCCGGCCGGCCATCTGCTGGTAGTCTCGGGTCTTGAGCGGGTTGCGCCTGATGCCGTCAAATTTATAGGCCGTGTCAAAGACCACTGTTCGGGCCGGCATATTCACGCCGACCGCAAAGGTCTCGGTGGCGAATAATAATTTGATTAACCCGGCAGTGAATAACTGTTCCACGATTTCCTTCAAGGTTGGCAGCATCCCGGCGTGGTGATAGGCAATTCCCTGGGAAACCAATTTACCCAGTGCGGTAAAATCGTCGCCGCTGACTTCAAACCGCTTGGATAGTTCGTTGAATTGCTTATTGATTTCGACCTGTTCGGCCGGCGAAAGGAGGTTCAACCTGCTGTATGACCGCGCATACCTTTCGCACTCCCTTCGGTTAAACAGGAAATACAATATCGGGGTCTGCTGCTGGCTGACCACATACTCAATTAACGACTGTCTCGGCCGCCGATGCTGGACCGGTTCCCGCCCCAATCGCTTGAGGTCTTTCAGATTGGCCACGCCGAAGTGTTCCAGCCAAAGTTTATGTTTCAGTGGCACCGGCCGGCAGGATTCTTCTATCACCACCAAAGCCGATTTGCGCACCGAGCGAATCCAGTGAGCAATCTGGTTGATGTTAGGCACCGTGGCGCCCAGGGCGACTATCTTGATGTGCAACGGCGCCTTGATGGGTGCAGTATAAATTACCCGGCGGTTTTCATTCAGACTTTTCTCCAAGGTGTATTCAGCGATAAGGGTCTTACCCGCACCGGTCGGGGCCGAGACCAATACGGAATGGCCTGTTTCAAGCGACTGAATCGCCAGTTCCTGGAAGGGGTCTAATTTTAGGCCGTGATATTCCATCAGGATTTATTTCTCTGTGTCCCTAACGGGATGCGCTTCGCTGGGCGGGGTTGGGGATGGCGGGGTTTCCTTTGTTTCTTTCTCCTTGGCTTCCTGCTCTTTCTTCTTCCTCTCTTCCTCCTCTAATTCCACTCTGGCCTTGAGCCAGTCAGAATATTTATCAACAAATTCCTGTTCATCCTTGGAAAGAGAAACGCCCAGCCGGACGAATCTGGTGGACAAGTCCTTGAATTTGTCCTCGTTCCAGTCTGCGCCGGGCGGGAATTTGGTTAATAGTTCCCGCCGATTTTTCCGGGCAACCAGTTCCTGGGCCTTGAGCCACTTTTCATAGACATCCAGGAACTCCTTTTCCTCGGCCGTCCGGCTGAGCGGGTTGGCGTCTTTTATCTCTTCCAGCCGTTTCTTGCTCCAGACCTCGCCGGGCGGGAATTTGTCCAATAATGACAGCAGTTCCCGTTCTTCCTTTTCCGCCTCGGAAATGGTTTCGGTTGGCGGTTCGGTCTCCTCCGGCTCGGACGAAGACGATGTTGATGTTATTGATTTGATGGCTTTTTTCTTCTGCTCGGTAACGGATTTCTTCTCGGCCGGTTCAAGGGCCGACAGCACTTCTATCTGTTTGATATCCCGTTTCTGGAATGAAATCGTCCCGCTCAAGGCCGGGTCGTCGTAAGTGACGTCAATTTCTATCTTGGTCTTAAGGATGACCTTTATTTCGCCAGCGAAGGCATTGCCGTTATTGAGGATAATTTTAACCCGGTCGCCGCGCTTGAGCCCTTTAAAGATATCCACCTGTTCCTTGGGAGCCGGGGGTGACACAGACGCCTTTTCGGCTCCGGACACCATAATAACTGATAGCAGGAACACAAACATGATTGTTTTCATACGGACATAATAACAACAAATATCTGCCTGTCAATTAATTATTGACGCCGTCAGAAATATTTGATACCAGATTTACCTAAAGATATATTTTATGCTGTTAATAAAACTGATAGGCCGTTACTATTTTTTCGCCTGCTCCCTTATCCTGCATATCGGGATTTTTGGGACGGCGTTTATTATCTCGTATCACAACCAGCAGGGGGTGGATATCTCCGGCACCGGCCAGACCAGGACTTATCAGGTGGCGCTGGCCAAGCCCAAGCAGTTGCTTGAGCCGGTTCAGATAGATTTCATACCTGTCACACCGCAGAAACCCAGGGAACCGGAACAGATAGATGTTAAGGCAGAAAAACCAGCCGAAGCAGTACCGCCCAAGGATGAGGTTTCTTATACGCTGGACAAATCGGTCAACGAAATAGAAGTCTATGTGCCGGCTCGGCCAGCTTCCGACAGTATCCGCAACAAACTGCCCTATTACCCGTCACGGGCCATTGAGTTAGCGCAGGAAGGCGTGGTGATACTTCTGGTAGCGGTTGAAACAGACGGCTCGCTTAGCGATATCCGGATTATCCAGTCGTCCGGCTATCAGTTACTGGACGATTCGGCCTTAGCCACCGTGCGCAAATGGAAATTCACGCCCGCCACCCAGAACGGCAAACCCGTATCCAGCCAGGTCAGGGTGCCTATCAGGTTTAAGTTGGTAGACTAATTTAACCACGAAAACACGAAACACGGAAAGCACGAAACCACTTCATATTTTAGTCCTGTCACGTCTTCGCGGTCATAAATAAATTCTTAATCACTAATTCATAATTCGTAAATATTTTCCACAAATAATGAGCCCCATTAGAAAACAATGGCTATCCACAACTCAAGTGTTTCAATGGGATTATGTCCTATCTGATGCCGTGGGACGGAGATATTAAAATATTTTTCTAAAGTGATGAACCTTTTGACCGCTTTTACGCTTAATATATATAGGCAGACCCAGCACCTATTTTGGCGGGTGAGTCCACTTACAGGGGATTGTCCTTATGCCAAAATGGGTGCTAGGCATAAGTGGCTGTAATCCCGATGGCCATCGGGACTAACAGCCACTA
>JACQXL010000046.1 GCA_016208805.1 Planctomycetota bacterium
AGGGCCACATTATCGGCCACCGTCCGGTTATACAAGACCGGTTTCTGGGGGACATAGCCAATCCGGCGGTGATAATGGGACGCAGATAGACGCAGATTAACGCCGTTAAATATGACTTGGCCATGGTGGGGTTGGAGCAGCCCGGCTAATAGTTTGAGTATGGTCGTCTTACCCGCACCGTTAGGGCCGGTCAGGACCACGTTTTCACCGGGCTGGATAGAGAGATGGTCAATGCTTATAGAGAAACCGTTACCATACGCAAATTGAAGATTATTTACCGCAATCATAAATGACTAATGACAAAACCCTAATGACGAAAGAATACCTAATGACTTAATGACTAATTTGACATTTACGAATTGGGACATTTATTAGTCATTCGTCATTAGGCATTCGTCATTGTCTGCTATCTTTCTGCTGGATAATCGTTAATGTTAAGTTTATCACAAATGATATCATCAACAGAACCAGTCCCATTACCAGAGCGGTATTGAAATTACCCATCCGGGTTTCCAGCAGGATGCCGGTGGTTAGGACGCGTGTGTCGCCCTTGATATTGCCGCCGACCATCATCACGGCGCCGACTTCGGAGATAATCCCGCCGAAGCCGGCCATCACCGCGGTCAGGAGCGCCAGTTTGGCCTCACGCACCAGAATAATAAACATCTGCCAGCGCGTGGCGCCTAATGCCGTAGTCTGCTGTATCAATTCCGGGTCTATCTTCTGCAGGCCGACCATCACAAATGCCGTGATGATGGGAATAGCGATAACGGTCTGGGCGATGATAATCGCAGTCCTGGAATATAACAGCCCCAGAAATCCCAGCGGGCCACTGCGCCAGAGCAACAACGCCACGACCAGCCCGACCAGGATCGGCGGCAGGCCCATTCCGGTATTGACCAGCCCGAGCACGAGTTTCTTGCCGCGGAAATTAGATAAGCCAATAACCGCACCCAGCGGAATGGCCATCAAAGCGGCAATTACCAGCGAGATGCCGGAGACCTGCAGTGAGGTTATAACTACTTCAAATAACTCATTCATTTGTTAGTGCCGGATAGAAAAGCGGTTTCCCGAATTTATCCTGACCGAACTCGGCGATAACCTTTTGGGTGGTAGACGCGAGCAGGAAATCTGCCCAACTTTCGGCACCTTTCAGGTTCATTTTGGGAAACTTATTTGGATTGGGGACAATCACGGAGTAATAGTTAATCAAATCCGTATCGCCGGCCACCATAATCTTAAGCGCTATTTTGGATTTGAACGCCAGGTATGTAGCCCGGTCAGTCAGGGTGTAGCCTTTCTTCTCGTCGGCAATCTGCAATACGGCGCCCATACCGCTTTGTGCCTGGATATAAGGCGTGCCAGTCGGCGTAATTGATGCCTTATTCCATAATGACATCTCTTTCTTGTGGGTGCCGGATTTATCGGCCCGGGAGACGAAGATGGATTTGGTATTAGCAATTTTAGCGAGCGCTTCCGTCGCTGATTTGGTGCCGAGACAGCCGGCCGGGTCCTGGGACGGGCCAACGATAATATAGGTATTGGTCATTATTAACTGCCGGCTCTGGCCGAATCCTTCATTCATAAACGCTTCTTCGTCTTTGGGTGAGTGAACCAGCAGGACATCGGCATCGCCGCGTCGGCCCATTGCCATCGCCTCGCCGGAGCCGACTGCAATTGGCTTAATCCGGAAGCCGCTGGCTTTCTCAAAAGCAGGGATAAGGACATCAAGCAGTCCGGAATCCTGGACACTGGTCGTGGTGGCCAGGAGTATCTGATGGTTTGACGCAGTACGGGAGCAGGAAGATAAAATAAAGTAGAGAGCAAAGAGTAGAGAGTAGAGAGTAATTCGTTGCATCATAGTTTATCTCCCAGTTTCCGGAACTGTGCATCAACATTTTTACGGATATTAGTCTCAAATCTGATATACGGTTTCAGGAGCCGGCCGGCAAAAGGGGTGAGATGGGTGCGCGACTGGCCGGTTCCGCCGACGGACGTTTCCACCAGTTTACGGCCCAACGCCTGCTCGGTCTTGCGAATCCTGCCCCAGACATAGCGATAGGATTGCTTGAGCCGTCCGGCCGCGTCTTTAATAGAGCCGTTGTCCCGGATGGCGGAAAGGATGCGGGCAATCCCGCCGCCGAAGGCGTATCGCCCGTTCTTTTCCAGCCATATCTTGGAATGAAGATGCAGACTTTTGAGCATTTTAGTAAACGGATTGAACAGATTTATCTGATTACAATATGCACAAGCATACATATAGAATGGGATGAGTCAAGAAATACATAGGAAATATATTTCACACGAGTTGTGCGCTTTAACCTGTCATCCTGAGCCCTTCGCTTACTGTCATTCTGAGCGAAGCGAAGAATCTTGTTCCGCTCAGGATAAACTCCGCGAAGGATCTCTTAGAGATTCTTCGGGCTTCGCCCTCAGAATGACAGATACTGCGTAACTCGTAATTTCAGATATATGATTTGAGGTTATCTATAAATGCCGACTTCGTTTGGGCGGGACATTTTGAGTTGTTCGCGGATAAGCATTTCTATGTAAACCGGGTCGTTGGTCAGGGCATTAGTCTCGCGCTCCAGGCGGACGCTTTCCTGTTGGATGGTATGTATTTCTTTGGTCAGGTTAACGGCATAATTCTGGAGTTTACGGTTCTTGAGGTAGGCGCTGAAAGTGGTAACCAATAGAAACAGAATTATGATGCCCGTGATGACACCCCAGAATATGAAATGACGCGACTGTTCGCTATGCGTATTGTAATTCATATTGCTTGACCTTTATGTTTTTCAGCATATAATATCAGGCAGAATTTATATCGTCACTTTAGAAAGAATACTTAAGCCACGGAGTGCACAGATTTTATTTATGAGAATACCGTTGGCGAAATACGGCTGGAAGGAGATTCTGGGCAGTCTGCTGGTTTCTCTTGTTGCCGGCTATCTCTTATATCTGGTTTACCCATGGCTGGTTGCTCTGCCGGTCGCCTTTATGCTGTTCACTTTATATTTCTTCCGGGACCCGGACCGGAAGGTTCCTGAAGATGCAAATGTAATCGTATCACCGGCCGACGGGCGGATTATAGAAATAACCGATGTAACGGAAAATGAATTCCTGAAAGGGCCGGCCGTCAAGATTGCGATTTTCCTGTCGGTGTTCAATGATCATATTAACCGGTCGCCGCTGGCCGGCAAGGTGGCTCTGATTAACTATAAGAAGGGCAAGTTCCTGGTCGCTTCAGAACCGGAGGCATCCAGCCAGAACGAATCCAATGCCATCGGACTTTCTTGCAATAATGGTGTGCCATTTGGTATACTATTACGACAGGTTTCGGGCATCCTGGCCAGGCGGATTGTCTGTGCCTGCGAGGTAGATGC
>JACQXL010000042.1 GCA_016208805.1 Planctomycetota bacterium
ACTAATGAATTATCTGGCCAAACAAGTGGTTTTGGGCTGGGGCAAACTCAGGCGTTCGCTCCTGCTCAGTTTCAAGGCCGATTATACCCGCGAACTCCTCTCCCAGCGCCAGGGCGAATGCAAACGCTGCGGCGCCTGCTGCAGGTTGCTGTTCCATTGCCCGGCCCTTGAGTATAGACACGAAAATAACGGCACCGCACCGACGGAAGGTAATCATCACCCTGTTTACAGTGAGCAGAGCGAACCTGTTGCCTGTTGCTGGGTATATGACCAGCGCTCCACCGTCTGCCGGACATTCCCGCTTGAGGAAAAAGACCTCAAAGACCGCGACTTCGTCATCCCGGACCGGAAATGCGGGTATTTCTTTAACGGCAAACACCCCGCGCAAAAACACTAACCGCACCCGGAATAATTTCTATCTCGGCCGGCAGATACCCGCAACAATCGCCATCAACCTGCAAGGGAACGCTTTCTTGAGAGATAACCCTTATCTTCTTCCCTCGTATCTGGCGGGCATCAGGATGGAGCGACCCGTTACCTAAAAATGCCATCCCGTAATAGAACAGGATATTAAACCTGTTGCGACCGTCAAACCAGATGATATCCAGCATCCCATCCCGGGGCGAGGCGTTGCCGGCAAATACAAACGGTCCGCCATAACTCCGGCCGTTGGCCACCTGCACGAATGTCGCCGAATCCGTAACTTTTTGGCCGTCCACCTCAACAGCCATTTTAGGCATCCGGTAAAACGGGATGGTCTTGAGCGCTATCGGAAAATAACTGAATAAATGGGCTTGTAATATCGCGCCGGCCCGCTGCTCATGATATTGTCGGGCCACCTCGGCGTCAAAGCCGACTCCGGCCATAGAAATGAAATATCGCTTATCGCCATTGCCGAACGAAACGCTCCCTACATCCAGCGCCATAACTTCGTTACCCTGATAGAGTCTGATAAACCCGTTTATATTACGCGACAGGTCCAGTTCCTTGGCAATGACATTGCCCGAACCGAACGGAATAATGCCCAGCGAGACCTTGGAACCGACGGCCACCAGCCCGTTGATAATCTCGTTGATGGTGCCGTCCCCACCCAGACAGAGGATTGATGTTCCGGCCGTGGCGCGGGCGGCTTCATCCTTTGCCTCGCCTGCGTACGAAGTCAGTTTGAATTCATAATCAATCCGATTCTGTTTAAACGCAGACGCAAGGTGTGCCAGAAACCGCTTGGCCTTGCCGCTGCCGGCGATGGGATTGACAATGACCTTCAACATATGCGTTTACCACGAAGGCGCGAAGACACAAAATTATTTCGTGGTTTCGTTATTTCGTGTTTTCGTGGTATGTAATATTACTTCCCTCAGCGGCACATTGTGTTTCTGGGCCGCCTTCTTGCAATCCTCATACTCCGGCGTGGCTGTGATGACTTTATGGTGTGGCAGTTTGAGCGGTAGCGAATTACTGCCAACCATAGTCGGCTGTAATCGGCATGCCTCAACAGCCGCACTACCGTTTAACCTGCCCACCTTGACCCTGATTATGCCGTAGCGCGTTTTGACCCTGACGATTTCACGGGCTAACTTGGTGCGCTCAACCGGGTATTTGCGGATGCCGAAGGTCGGCGTTTCAGAGAATATGATTGCCTCCAACCGGGTAACCTCGTCCGGCTCGGACAGAACCTGAAGCAACCAACCGGGACGCGATTTCTTCATCTGGGCCGGGATAATCATCACATCCAGCGCGCCGGCGGAAAAGAGTTTATCAGACAGGTATCCCATCACCTGCGGCGTGGTGTCGTCAATATTAGTCTCCAGCGCCCAGACCGTATCCTTAGTATCCAATATTAAATCACCTACTATAACCCGCAGCACATTGGGCTGATTGGGTAATTCTATCTGGCCGGCCCCGTAACCGATTGCGCTTACCTGCATCGCCGGCATCAGTCCAGCGGACCCAATTCCGCAATTCGCATTCCGCAATCCGCAATCCGCCAATGTGCTTAATATCGCCGCACCGGTCGGGGTGACCAGTTCCTTCTGAATCGGGCTATGGAACAACCTGAACCCCTTGAGCATCTCTAAGGTGGCCGGGGCGGGTAACGGGTAATCGCCATGCGCCGTCTTGATTGTGCCGTGCGTCAGCGGGAAAGCCGAGACATAAACCTTTTCTATCCCCAATTCCTGCAGTCCAAAAACACTACCGACCACGTCAATGAGCGTATCCACCGACCCGAGTTCGTGGAGGTGAACTTTATCAACGCCCCTATGGGACGCGGATACACGCAGATTATAAGGATTCTTATCTGCGGATATCTGCGAAAATCTGCGTCCTATATGGATGGTTGCCTCTGCCCTGCCCAGCCGGGTCAGAATCTTAAGAGAAGATATTTTTACAATATCGGAGATAGGCGCCCTCTTAATGAGCCGGTTAAGTTGCTCAAAGGATAGGTGTTTATCAACATCTACTCCGGCGACCAGAAACCGGCCGGCCCGGATACCGCACTTATCTACAGCAGAATATTTCAGCGTGATTGATATATTATCAGGAATAACCTTATTCAGAAACGCCTTAAGACGGTTGAACGACAGACCGGCATCCAGCAATGATGCAATAATCATATCCCCGCCTACGCCTGAAAAACAGTCAAAATAGGCAATTTTCATAATCTTATCTGGTTATAATTGGCAAAACCATATCTAACAAGGCTACGGCGGGCAAGGCCGCAGCCAGTCCCGTCACACCATGTCGGTATGACGTGGCGCTTATGTGGGGCAAGGCCGCTGGCGCCGGAGAAACAATCAAAATACGCAATGCGCATAACTGTGGTAAATACCATTATCTCCAAAGGTGTCAAGACAAAGGAGTTCTTGTCTCCACACGAAAGAAGAAAAATAGGGGTAGGGAGTGTCCTGTGGTGGTGTAGCCTTCCCACTGATAGGGTATAGCCCACCGACTGATAGGGTATGGCCCACCGACTGATAGGGTATGGCCTACCGACTGATAGGGTATGGCCCACCGACTGATAGGGTATGGCAGGGGGGCAACACCCCCCTGCCTGCACTGACGCCGGAATTCGGATGGATAGTGCTTAACTTACAGGGGATGGTTGTGATTCCCGGAAATGGCGGTTTAACTCAGAAGCATACTTGGTTCCTACCCTATCGGCATTCTGCTTCAGCCAGTCGCTTAACTTAGTCCGCCCTACCGGTTCCTTGTCAGAAACAAGCAGGCCTGCCATCAGGCCATCAACCTCGGCATGCGTAAGCACCACATCGTTGACCATATAACCGACCAACTTAGAAAGGAAAAGCGCCAGGCCGACCGGCGTATGGATTATCATTGATTTGCTTCTGATATTGCGAGCAATCAAGCGCACCAGTTCGTCAAAGGTATAGGTCTCCGAACCGACCGCATCCATAACAAAGTTATCATTCCTTGCGCCCGCGTCAACCACGATACCGGCCAGGTCTTCCGCATATACGGGCTGGAGCCGATAATCCCCTTTCCCCGGCACGGCAAATATTGGGAAATGCCTTAATAACCAAGCGATGTTGTTAATCAGGATATCTTCCAGACCGAATATCAGTGTCGGCCTGATTATCGCATAGGATAGACCGGAATGAATGATTGCATCTTCCAGCATTGCCTTCCCACGGAAATACGGCAATAGTGATTCTTTAGTAGGATTAGTAACGCTGATATGGACAATCCGTTTAATACCGGCTTGGCCGGCGCATCGGATGAGCGTTTTAGTATTTTCCACCGCCCTATCGTAACTAAGATTACCGTATGGGAAACGTATCCAGTAAGTATTATAAATCGTGTCCGTGCCCTGTAGGGATTTGACTAACTCTGCTGGTTTATCAAAGTTGAGCGGCGCAACATCAATCTTATTATCGGATGGCGCCGGGCGGTTGGTCAGAGTCTTTACCGGTTGCCCCATTGAAACGAGTCTGCGTGCGATATATTTGCCGGTGTATCCGAATGCGCCGGTAACGATGTTCATTTTAGGTGGGTGGATTATTTACCGCGGGCCGATTCTTTAATCAGTTCCAGCGCTATCACCTCGCGCTGAATCTGGTTGGTGCCTTCGTATATCTGGGTTATCTTGGCGTCCCGCATAAATTTCTCTATGGGATATTCTTTCATATAGCCGTAGCCGCCGAATATCTGGACCGCATCGGTGGATACCTTCATCGCGGTATCGGATGCGAACAGTTTGGCCATAGCCGAGATAGCGCCGACATTGGGATGCTTGTTATCGGCCGCCCGGGCCGCTTCGTAGGTTAAATACCTTGACGCCGCCACCGCGGTGGCCATATCGGCCAGCATAAACTGCAATCCCTGGAACGAACAGATGGCTTTGCCGAACTGTTTCCGGGTGCGTGAATACTCCACGGCCAGGTCCAACGCGCCCTGGGCGATGCCGACCGCCTGCGATGCCACGCCCGGCCTGGATGCATCAAAGGTCTTCATCGCCACGAAGAAACCCAGACCTTCCTTGCCCAGTATCTGGTCTTTATGGACACGGCAGTTCTCAAATACCAGTTCACGGGTGGCCGAGGCCCTGATACCCATCTTGTTTTCCTTCTTACCGAACGAGAAACCGGGCGTATCTTTTTCTATGATGAACGCGGTGGCCCCGCGCGCGCCCCGGGATTTATCCGACATGGTGATGACCGAATATATTTCCGCCTCGCCGCCGTTGGTTATCCACTGCTTAGTGCCGTTGATGATATAATAATCGCCGTCCTTGGTGGCGGTGGTCTTGATACCGGAGGCATCGCTGCCGGCATCTGATTCGGTCAGCCCGAATGCAGCCAGCCGCTTGCCCGATGCTATCTGGGTCAGGTATTTCTTTTTCTGTGCCTCGTTGCCGTAGAGGATAATCGGGAATGTGCCCAGCGCGGTCGCGGCCAGCGCCAGCGAAATGCCGCCGCAGGCACGGCAGAGCTCCTCGGTCACGATGCACAGGTCCAGCACGCCGGAGTTAGTGGCCGTGCCGCCGTATTGCTCATCTATGAACACGCCGAACAGCCCGGCATCGGCCAGGATTTTGACGATGGGCCAGGGGAACTCGTTGGCCTCGTCGTATTTGGCGGCCACCGGCTTGATTTTCTCCACTGCGATATCACGGGCCAGCTGGCGCAGCGTCTGCTGTTCCTCGGTTAGGTTATAATTAGTTTCAAACATATTATTTAACTGAAGAACTAATAAACGAAAGAACCAAAGGACTAACTGTTATTGTTCTTCAGTTTCTCCGTCCTTTCGTTCTTTAGTTATTTATATTTACCTACTACTATGGTGGCGTTATGGCCGCCGAATCCGAATGAGTTTGATATGGCGTTTTTGACTTCCATCTTGCGCGCCGTGTTGGGCACGTAATCAAGGTCGCATTGCGGGTCGGGCGTTTCGTAGTTTATGGTCGGGTGGACGATGCCATCGCGCATGGACAGAATCGTGGCGACCAGTTCCACCGCGCCGGAACCGCCCAGCAGGTGCCCTATCATTGACTTGGTGGACGAAATCGCCACCTTCTTGGCGTGCGCGCCGAATACCTTCTTTATTGCCTTGGTCTCGGTCAGGTCGTTATATTCGGTTGAGGTGCCGTGCGCGTTGATATATGAAATATCTTCCGGCTTAAGGCCAGCATCGTTAAGTGCCAGTTGCATTGTTATGGTTGCGCCGTCGCCTTCCGGGTCGGGCGCGGTAATATGATAGCCGTCGTCGTTCATCCCGAATCCGAGCACCTCGCAATATATCTTGGCGCCGCGCTTCTTAGCGTGTTCCAGTTCTTCCATCACCAGCACGGCCGCACCTTCGCCGACCACAAAACCGTCGCGGTCCTTGTCAAACGGACGGCTGGCCTTTTCCGGTGCGTCCACGCGCGGTGAAAGGGCCTTCAGGTTCATAAAACCGGCCACGCCCAGACCCGTTACGGCCGCCTCGGTCCCGCCGGTCAGGATAACATCAGCATCGTTATATTGGATAGTCCGCAGGGCCATACCCATCGCGTGGTTGGATGATGCGCAGGCCGAGGCCACGGCAAAGTTGGGGCCTTTCAGTCCGAAATGGATGGCAATCTGGCCCGGTGCCGAGTTCATCATAACTTTCGGGATGGTGAACGGCGAAACCCGGTCCGGACCTTTCTGAATCAGGCGGGTCTGCTGGTCTTCAAACTCCTGGAAACCGCCGATGCCGGTGCCCAGGATAGAGCCGATGCGATTAACATTGTATTTGGTGAAATCAAGGTTGGCGTCCTTGACGGCCTGGATGGCGCAGACCACAGCGAACTGGGCATAGCGGTCCATCCGCTTTACCTGCTGCGGTTCAAGATAGTTTTCCGGCTTGAAGTTCTTCACCTCGGCCGCGATATTTATCTTAAAGGCGGATGCGTCAAAGTTCTGGATTTTGCCGGCGCCGCTTTTGCCGGCCAGCAGGTTCTGCCAGATTTCATTGGGCTCAAGGCCGAGCGCGCAGACCGCGCCGATGCCGGTGATGACGACCCTTCTTTTAGCCATACCCCTCCCATCTGTGCCCCTGCGGGATGAATTACTTTTTGGCTGTTGCCAATGCGCCCTTGATATATTCTACCGCATTGCCGACGGTCTGAATCTTTTCCGCATCTTCGTCCGGGATAGACATTCCGAATGACTCTTCCATTTCCATAACCAGTTCAACCGTGTCCAGCGAGTCCGCACCCAGGTCGTTTACGAACGAGGTTTCCATCTGGACCTTTTCCCTGGGCACGCCTAATTGTTTACAGACAATATCTGTAACCTTTTCTTTAATTTCCTGCTCTGTCATATCAAGACCTCCATTTATCCGGGTTTTTTTATAATTCTCTAATGAAGTACCGAACCCTGATGCCTTCGGCGGTGTTTATATATATTGAACGTCTCGCGTGGTCGCACCAGAGGACCGTTTCTGGTACAGGCGAAAACGGTTGTAGTTCGGCTGTTAGAGTCCCCCCGAAAGCATTCGGGGGACGAGTTACAGCCGACTATAGTTGGCAGTAATTTCACACCATGTCGGTATGACGTGGCGCTCTGCTCAAACTGCCACACTGTAGTCTCGCTTTACGGAAAAGAATTATTAATCATTTATCGGCTAACGGGTCAAGAAAATATATAAAAATTATTGCGGACGGACGAATTTAGTATTATAAAAGAATTATGGAAGACGCCACTCTGCCTGATGCCACCGGCCTGTATAAAGAGCCCGACCCGTTAAGCGGCAAGATACTGGGCGGCTGTAAACTGCTCAAGAAAATCGGCGCGGGCGGGATGCGGCCAAACTGGAGCACTCCAACATCGTCCAGATTCTCAATGTCGGCAAATCGCCACCGGCCGAAGGCCAGCCGGAACTCTATTTCATCATTATGCAGTATGTCAAGGGCGAGAGTTTGGCCGGCTTATTAAAGAGACGGGTCAAACTGCCGATTCCGGAAGCCGTCCGGATTATCCAGGCCACCGCCCAGGCGCTGGCCGTGGCGCACAAGTCGGGCATCATCCACCGCGATATCAAGCCGGAAAACATAATGATTACCGATAACAGCGAGGTGAAACTGATGGACTTCGGGCTGGCCCGGGTGCTGGATGTCAAGAGCGACATCTCGCACACGGGCGACGTCATCGGCACGCCGCACTACCTGCCGCCCGAGCAGGCCCAGGGCTCCGGCGTTGACCACCGGGCCGATATCTACTCGCTGGGCGTGACCTTTTATTATGCGGTCACCGGCCGGCGTCCGTTTGAGGGCGAAACGCCCCTGAGCGTGATTCTCCAACACATCAATGCCAAGCCGCCCAACCTGCGCGAGTTTGACCCGGCTATGCCCGACACGGTCTGCCGGGTGATTAACCGGATGATAGAGAAAAAGCCCGAGGACCGCTACCAGCGGATAGAGGATTTGATAGCCGACCTGGAATCAATATTGATGCCGGACCGGACGCCTTCAGCGGCCGGCCTGGGCGGCCCGGCGCTGCCGGCCAAGAAACCGTTCCTGTCCCAGCGGTTCAAGATAGTAGGCGGCGCGGCCCTGGGCGCGATTATCATCTTTATATTCCTGATAGCCATCGGGCCTAAACCCAAACGAACAGCCAAGCCGCCGGCCAACCCGGTAGAAGAAGCACGCCGGCAAAAACTCCACCAACTCAAACAGGAACTTGATAAACGCTGTAACGAGTTTTACCAGTATCTGATTGACGGCCGGTTCAAGGAAGCCGCCTTTTATGTTGACCCGGCCAAACTGACCGAGGAAACCCGCAAGACCCGCAAGCCGACCGAAATGGATACCGAGGCCAAACGTAACGTCCTGGCCGGACTGCTCCAGATGACCGTGGGCATATTAAAGTTAAAAGGCGTCACCATTGTCGGATTTAATGTGAACAAGATATCTATCAACGAATTACCCAAAACGGAACTACCGCTGGAACTCAATCCCAAAGGCGTGACGTATTATGCCGATGTGGAGATAACCTTCCTGCTTAAGGTCAATACGCCGTTCCCGAAATCGGAATCGGTGGACACCAAACCCCAGGAAACCATCCAGCACAACCGCTGGCTCCTCAGGAAAGACGTCTGGTATTACTACCCGGAGAAGGACAAATCCGAGAAGGAGTAATTATCACATTCTCCCCAGCAGTTCAATGAGCGCCGTGACGTATTTTATGCCCCGTTCATAGTCTGATAAATAAATATGCTCGTTCGGGGCGTGGATTCTGGAACCGGAATAGCCGATGCCGATTCCGAAACAGGGAAGATGCCCGCCGCCCTTTGCCATTAACCTGGTAAAAAGATACATCGGCCCCGATGCCGGCATCATCGGCTCAACCAGTAATCTCTTATGATAAACCCGGCCGGCCGCCTCATCCAGCGCTTTCAGCCACGGCCTGGCATCCTCAAGCCGCGTCCGGGCCGGCGGATAGCCGTGCGATGATAATATCTTGACGTCACGGAAACCTTCTCTGTCCAGATGCCGGCGCAGTTTCCTGAGAATCTCATCCGGCTGCTGGTCCGGCACCAGCCGGAAATCAATCTTGGCTGAAGCGGCCTTGGGCAGGACCGTCTTATGGCCGGTGCCCTGATAGCCGGCGGTCAGCCCGTTAATATTTAACGCCGGCTGGTAATAATATTTCTTCAGGAGCACCCGGCCTTTAAGGTTGAGCACGAAGTTCTTCAATCCCAATTTCTTGAGATATGGCGACCCTTCAAACAAGGCCGGTTTGAGCGCCGCCATATCGTCTGCGGAGGGGTTACGGACATTGTCATAAAACCCGCTGATGCGGATGCGTTCAAACTTATCTTTGAGTGTATTAAGCGCCCAGGCCAGCCGCCAGGCCGGGTTGGGCACCACCGCGCCCTTGGACGAATGCAGGTCTTCCTGCGCGCCCTGAACGGCCAACTCGGCGTAACAAATTCCCTTACAGCCCAGCAATATCATCGGCGTGCCGTCGTCCTTGCGGCCGCCGCATTCCCAGATGCAGAAATCCGCCGCGAGTTTATGCCGGTAGGTAGCGATAAACTCGGCCAAGCCGGGACTGCCCGCCTCTTCAGCGCCGTCAACTATAAATTTGATATTTATCGGCAATCGTGCGCCGAGCAGTTTTACTGCGGTAAAGCGGGCCATAAAGTTGCCCTTGTTATCCTCCGCGCCGCGGGCATAGAGTTTGCCACCGCATACTGTCCCGCCGAAAGGCGGGAAAACCCACTCGCTCAGCGGCTCGGGCGGCTGGACATCGTAATGGTTATAGAACAGAATCGTCGGCCGGGCTGGCGAAACCATCTTCTCGGCCAGGATAATCTCGTTACCCTTGATGGCCCGGCTGAATACCTTAAATCCGATCTGATTAAACAGTTTCTTGATATAGCCGGCCGCCTTGGTCATCGGCTCTTTCTTACCGTAGGCGGTCACAGACGGAATGGATAATAACTGCTTGTATTCCTTCAAATCATACTTCATAATTCTTGTAAGCGGATTTATCTGATTTATCAGATTAAAATCAGTTTTATCCGCTTAATCCGTTTATACTTGGGCTGTTAGAGTCCCGCTCTTTGGAGCGCAAAGAGCGGGACGAGTTACCGCCCAGTATAGTTGGCAGTAATTCGCTACCGCTCAAACTGCCACACTACTTAACCAGAGGATAATCGTTAACCCCGTTCAGCGGGCACTGCTCGCACAACGGCCTGGTCTTCTTGCAATAGGTCTTGCCCAGCCGCACCAGTAACGCATGGTACTCGTTAAACAACTTCACATCCTGCGAAAGATTATCCTCAAAGAACGCCTTGACCTCGTCATAATCGGTCTCTTCGGGGATAAACTTATGCCGTGAAAACACGCGGTAGGTGTAGGCATCCACCACAAATGACGGCTTCCCGGCCGCGTAGAGGACGATGGAGTCGGCCGTTTCCGGACCGATACCGCATACCTGCAGCAACGCCTCTCTCAACGTCCCAGTATCCATGGCAAACAGCCGGTCCAGGTCGCCGCCGTAATTCTCAAACAACCAGTTGATGAACGACTTAAGCCGTTTGGCCTTGATATTGAAATATCCGGCCGGCTTAATCAGTCCGGCCAATCGTTCGGTCTTTATCTTATGTAAGCACTCGGGCGTGAGAACCTTTTCCGCCTTGAGGTTATTAATGGCCTTTTCTACATTAGACCAGTTGGTGTTCTGGGTCAGGATGGCGCCGATGATGACTTCAAACGACGTCTCGCCCGGCCACCACTTCTGCGGACCGAAGTGCTTTAACAGTTTGGTGTATATTTGTAAAAGTTCTTTTGGCATTCAAGTAAACTGATTAAACCGATTAATCTGATAAATCCGTTCAATCTGTTTACTAAAATATCACAAAGTCATCAGTTTACAAGAAAATTGTTGACAGGATAACAACTAAATCATAGAATAGCGCATCAGGAGGGGCTCTCTCAATCCCGTCAATAGAGCAATATGGGATTGCACGGGCTTATCGGGATATGTTGTGGTCGCACGAAATAGGCAAGGCCGCAGGTGAACTGTGGCGCTATCTGGACAAAAACGGTCCGACCCCGCCGGAAAAGGTGAAAAAGGCAATGAAGATTACCTCAAGTGAACTGTTCCAGAATGCGGTGGGTTGGCTGGCCCGCGAGAATAAGGTTGAATTAAAGGAAACCACCCAGGGCGCAGTCCTGGCCAAGAAAGATTAAGCGTCTCTCCTGACATGCAGCGCAAGACGCACTACGCTTTAGAATGCTTACTTTAGAGAGTGTCCAGAACCACCCGGAAGTGCAGGCATTTATGGCCCGGGCCGATGCCAATCTGGCCGCGCTGGGCTATACCGAACACGGCATCCGGCACGCCCGGATTGTTTCGTCTATCAGCCGCAACATCCTGGAGCGGCTCGGTTTTCCGGAGCGCACCGCGGTGCTGGCCTCCATTGCCGGTTATATGCACGACCTGGGTAATGCGATTAACCGGAACGGCCACGGTCTGGCCAGCGCCTTTCTGTCCTACCAGATGTTGCGCGACCTCAATGCCACGCCCGACGAGTTGGCGCTGATTACCAGCGCCTCGGCTAACCACGACGAAAACGAAGGCGGACCGGTCAACGATGTCTCGGCCGCCGTGATTATTGCGGACAAATCCGATGTGCACCGCTCCCGGGTGCGCACCACCAAGCAGATAGATTTTGATATCCACGACCGGGTCAATTATGCTGTCCGCAAATCGCGCATCATCGTCAACCGGCCCAAGAAAACCATTACCCTGGTCATCACCATTGACACCAACATCTCAAAGGTGATGGAATACTTTGAAATATTCCTGACCCGGATGATGGCATCCCAAAAGGCGGCCAAGGTCCTGGGCTGTGAGTTCAAACTGCTCATCAACAAAACCGGCTTCCTATAAAGTAAACTGATTTAGCGGATTTATCTGATTAATCCGTTTAATCCGCTTACCAAATGATAGAAAAACTCGCCCACTATCTCTACGGCACCGGTTATTTCCGGTATCTGCTGACGGCGGTTTCTGGAATCCTTTTAGTAATCTCGTTCCCGCCGCTGGCCTACGGGCTATTCGGCTGGATAGCGCTGGTGCCGTTATTAATCGCCGTTTTCAGTGCGCCGAATATCCGCAAGGCGACCGACTGCGGCGCGGTCACCGGGCTGGTCTTCTACACCGTTTCGCTCTCGTTCTTCCTGGATATCTTCGGCATCTTCGGCATCGCCATTGCCAATATCCTTTCCATCTATATTGCGCTGTTTGCGGCTTCCTGCTGGTTTGCGGCCGATAATCTGGGCCTGGGCCGCTCGTTCGTATTTGTGCCGATTTTCTGGACGGCGATAGAATTCTTCCGCTCGGAATTATATTATCTCAAATTCGCCTGGCTGGGTCTGGGCTATTCTATGGCGCCGATGAATATCCTGATTCAGGTCTGCGACATCGCCGGCGTTTACGGGCTGACATTCATCATCGTCACGGTCAACGCCTTGCTGGCCTGGGCCGCGCTGGAAGGCATCCGCCGCCGCGTCTTCGTCTGGCGGCATATCATCCTGGGCGGACTGATAATCGTCCTGCTGATTTTGTACGGCTCTACCAAGGAACCTTATATCCCCAAATACCGCGATGCCAAAAGGGCCGACGGCATACCGGTCGTCGTAGTCCAGGAAATGGTCGGCAACCTGGATACCTATATCAAGATGACTTATTCCGCATTAGGCGGACCCGGTCCATCCAAGAAGGAAACCCTGGTCGTCTGGCCCGAGGTGGCGGTTGACGAAATCCTTTCCACACCCAACAAACTCCGGCTGATAGAGGCGCTGGTCAAAGACAAGAATATCTATCTGGTCACGGGCGATGTGGAGCCGACCGAGGATGTGGTCAGGTTCCACAATCTGGCGCTGATATTCTCGCCCGAAGGCGAACTGGTCGGCAAATACGCCAAGCGCGTGCCGGTCCAGTTCGTGGAAACGATTGTCATCCCGGGCAAGCGCAGCGGCGTTTTTGATACCAAATTAGGCACGATAGGGCTTTTGATTTGTTATGAAATCGGGTTCAGCAACCTGTCGCGTCCGCTGGTCCGGCGCGGCGCGCAACTGATTGTGGCGCCGACCCTGGAACTGGGCGGCTGGGGCGGGCTATCGCACCGGCACCACGCCTCTATGGTGCCCTTCCGGGCGGTTGAGACCCGCAAACCGGTCATCCGCTCCGCCGCTCTGGGCATCTCTATGGTCGTCCATCCGTCCGGCAAGGTCCAGGCGCAACTTGACCACCTCGCTTCCGGTATCATCAAAACCGAGGTCTATAAATCCGATGCCGTCACCTTCTATGTCAAATACGGCTACCTCTTCCCGCGGCTGAACCTGCTGATTTATATGCTTTGCATCGTCCTGGCCGCCGGCATCATCGTCATCAATCGCTTCAGGCGCCCGTTCGGGAGTTAGTTTTTCTTTGACACCACTAAAGAAAAGAATAGGATATATTAACAGGGACTTAGACTCGCCTGCGTAGAAGATTTGACGGGCAGGCGAGACCTTAAACAATCCTTTTTATAAGTCTCTTAAAAGTTACTGTTATTGTTTATGAGCATAGTTCATCCCTCGGCAAAAATAGGCAAAGGTACGACCATCGGTGAGTTTACGGTCATAGAGCAGGGCGTGCGCATCGGCAAGGATTGCCGCATCGGCCATAATGTCGTGCTAAAATCCGGCACGCGGCTGGGCCATAATGTCCGGGTGGACGAGCATACGGTCATCGGCAAACTGCCGATGCGGGCCAGCCGCTCGGCCACCACCACCGAACGGGTCCTCAAACCGGCCCAAATCGGCGATAATACCCTGATTGGCGCCGGCGTGATAATCTACCGCGGCTGCCAGATAGGCAAAAAGGTGCTGGTGGCGGATATGGCATCCATCCGCGAGGATGTGGACATCGGCGCCGAGACCATCATCGGCCGCGGCGTTACCGTGGAAAATAAATGCTCGGTCGGCAAACGCTGTAAAGTGGAAACCGAGGTCTATATCTGCGCTCTTTCGTCAATCGCTGATTATTGTTTCATCGCCCCTGAAGTAACCTTTACGAATGATAACTTCGTGGGCCGGACCAAGGAGCGGTTCAAACATTTCAAGGGCGTGACGATGCTTAAAGGGGCGCGGGTGGGGGCCAACAGCACCATCCTGCCCGGCTTGACTATCGGAGCGGATGCGCTGGTGGCGGCCGGCTCGGTCGTGACCCGCGATGTCCCGCCGGAAACCGCGGTCAAGGGCGCACCGGCCAAACCATATAAAAAAGTCCCGTTTGAACAACTGTTGTCCCAGCAACCCTAACCACAGATTTCGCAGACGAAGCCACAGCGAAGTCCCGCTACTTATTGCGGGATTACACAGATTTTATGAGGAAGCAAACGCTGATTATCATCGGTTTAATTGTGCTGGCCATTGCAGTGCGGTTAATCATCGTGGCCAACACCTATGTGATTTCCAGCGACGGACCGGTCTATATCCAGGTCGCCCAGGATTATTACAACGGCAACTATCAGGAAGCGCTCAACCATCCCTATCACCCGCT
This sequence comes from Planctomycetota bacterium, assembly GCA_016208805.1. Lineage (GTDB taxonomy): Bacteria > Planctomycetota > MHYJ01 > JACQXL01 > JACQXL01 > JACQXL01. Next base: position 14,544 of record JACQXL010000042.1, read on the forward strand.
TTATCCGTTCCTGATGTCGTTGGTCTATAGAATAGTAGGCAGTTGGGAATGGGCCGGGTTGTTGATTTCCATCCTGTTCGCATCGCTGGCGATTATTCCGCTTTATCATATTGCCAACCGCTTCTTCCCCCAAATAGTAGTCTGGCTTACCTGCCTGTTATATATCCTGCATCCACAGGCGGCCCGGCTGGGCGCATCCGTGCTGACCACCGGTTTGTTCATCTTCCTGTTGCTTTATACGGTCTGGTGGGCGATACTGGCCGTGGTTGATTATAACCGCAGATACCTGTTGCTGACCGGCATCGGCTCAATATTGATATACCTGACCCGTCCGGACGGCGTGCTGGTGCTGGTAACGGTGGTTCTGGTGATTGTCTTCGGCAAACTCCCGCGCCAGATACTAAATAAAACCAGGACAGCCAAACCGCCGGCTTGGCTATCGCCCATATCCATTACCCACCGGGGGCTGGCATTGAGCGTATTGGTTCTCCCCTGGCTGATTGCCGCCATCCCTTATATGTATCACATCTATAAGACCACCGGCAAATTTGAGATAACCCAAAAATTCTCCATCAGCCGGATAGAAAACATCTTAGACCCGCCCGAACAAACGCCCGGTCAGGCCCGCCCGAACCCAGCCCGACAAGGTCATTCTGGCGGGGACCGTCAGGTCGGGCAGGCAGGCCTGTCTGCCGTGCGGACGGCACAGGCAGGCGGTGTAGCGGAAACAGAAGACAAGTCAACATTAACCCGCTCAAGCGGTTATTTCTCAAGCAATGGCGCAGAAGACGAAACTATCTCTGAGTCTTCAAATCCGAAACCCGAAACCAGAAATCCGAAACTGGTTGCGCCGGTCTATAGACACCTTAATTCCGCCTGGATGCTGACGGTAGATTTTATACAGGGGGCGCATCCGCTGTTATTTTTGCTGTTAATCGTAGGCATACTTTATTACAGGATGCCGGACGACACGACAGAACGATATAAATCGTGGCTTGTCTGGCTGGTGTTAGCGGTCTATCTGGTGGCGTTGTTCAAGTTTGCATACATCTTCGGGCGGATGAGCCGCCGTTATCCCGTGCCGCTGGCCGTGCTGGTGCTCCCCTGGTCCGCGGCCGGGTTATATTATCTATGGAATCTAATCTCCCAACGGGTTAGTAATATCAGGTATCACATAATCCTTGTCGCTTGTCTCTTAACGTTTGTCACTGTAATACTGATACTGGCGCTTTCAACCTTCAAGCCGGTGGGCAAAGACAAACTCGGCGAGAAACAAGTCGGCGACTGGATAAGGCAGGACAGCAATGACCTGAAGCCGGTGGTTATCAGCGGTTCAAACCGTATTGCATATTATGCCGGCGGTCGGGCCGTACCGTTAACCCAGACCATCCCGCCACGCGATGCCGCATGGCTGTCGCCCTTTGAGGACACTGAAGCGGTCTATCTGGTCCTGGACAATAAAACTCCGGACGCCGAAGAAACCCTGTTTAACATTCTGGGCGAACGTGATGCCGAACCGGTTTACCTGTCTGCCCCGACGGCCGTCGGGACACAGGCAGGCCGTGAGCCGGCCCTTCCGAAGACATATAATGTATACCGTTTACCATCTGATTAAAATCTTACCACGAAAACACGAAAGATAATTATTATAAGGAAACCAGGAGGCCAAGAATCTTGGTTTCTTGGTCTTCTTATAAACTTACCGGATGTAGCCCATCAAATAGAGTTCACACGCTGTGGTTACCCCATCCCGATAAACCGATGTGATGAATTTCCTGTTTGCATCTAACGGATACGGAATTAAACATCAATATTTTTGTTGACAAACGCAAACCAGTCGTTATATTATTAAATAAATAACCCATCTGTGTGGAGCCGAGCGACATCCCGCACTTATGCGGGGCTGTAGCAACTTCCCTGCCTGTGCCGGCACGGCAGACAGGTGATTTCTGTAATTACTGAACTCTTGCGAAATGGGAGAAAACTTGATTTTAACTTCATTTAGGGTATTATGAAAACAGAGGGGGG
>JACQXL010000047.1:0-2396 GCA_016208805.1 Planctomycetota bacterium
AGGAATTCGCCCGGGCCGCGGATGCGCAGGTCCTCTTCGGTAATCCGGAAGCCGTCGTTAGCTGCCTCCATAATCTTCAGGCGGCTTTCCGACTCCGGCGTGGTGTAGTCTCCGAAGAGCAGGCAGTATGATTTCTGGCTGCCCCGGCCGATGCGTCCGCGTAACTGGTGCAGTTGGGCCAGTCCGTAGCGCTCGGCGTTGTCTATGACCATCACCGTGGCGTTGGGGATATCAATCCCGACCTCAATGATGACGGTGGAGACCAAAATATTGGTCTTGCCGCTCCGGAAGTCAGCCATTATTTTATCCTTGGTGCGTTGGGCCAATTGGCCGTGCAGAAGGGCAATCTTGTACTCAGGGAACACCTTTTCCAGTTCCTTGGACATGTGCTTGGCGGATTTGAGGATGAGCCGCTCGTCGGTATCAGATTCCTCTATGCGCGGATAGACGAAATAGACCTGGCGGCCTTCACGAATCTTATTACGGATGAAGTCAAGCGCATCGCTGAGCTTGCTGGACGGTCTTAAGACGGTTTTAACCGGTTGGCGTCCGGGCGGAAGTTCGTCTATGGTGGAGATATCCAGTTCTCCGAATGCGGTCAGCGCCAATGTTCGCGGGATGGGCGTGGCGGTCATTACCAGCAGGTGCGGGTTTTCGCCCTTAGCCTTTAATGCGGCGCGCTGGACCACGCCGAACTTGTGCTGTTCGTCTATGATTAAGAGTTCCAACCGGGCAAAGTTGATATCCTTTTCTATCAGGGCGTGCGTGCCGATGACTAAATCTATTTGGCCTTGTTTGATGGCGTCGATTTTCTGCTGGCGTTCCTGTTTGTTTAACCCGCTGGTTAATAAGGCGATGCGCACCTTGGAATCAGTTAGCAGTCTGGTTATGGTCTGGTAGTGCTGTTCGGCCAGAATCTCGGTCGGGGCCATCAATGCGACCTGGAGTTTGTTGCCGATGGCGGCCAGGATAGCATAGACCGCGACGATGGTTTTCCCGGAGCCGACATCGCCCTGCAGAAGCCGGTTCATCGGATGAGTCAATAACAGGTCTGCTTTTATCTCGTTGACCACCCGTTTCTGGGCCTTGGTGAGGGTGAAGGGTATGCGCGCCTTGATGCGGCTGTCAAGTTGAGCCGAGATGGTAATCTGGTATTTGAGTTTGCTGTGCCTGATTTGCGCCCGTTTCAAGGCCAGCGCCATCTGGAACAAGAATAATTCTTCATATACCAGCCGCCGGCGGGCCGAGTCAAGCGTATCCTGTGATGTCGGGAAGTGAACCTGTTTTATTGCTTCAGGCAATGACATCAGGTTTGTTCCAGCATCCAGCACATCCGGCAGGAACGAGACATATTTAGGCACGGTGTTCTTGATTAACCGGCGGATGAACTTTTGGCTAAGGCCGTCGGTCAGCGCGTAGCAGGGGACGATGCCCTGGGTATGCACGGGCGTCTGACCTTCGGACTGAAGAATTTCGTATTCCGGCGCAACAATCTGTAATTCCCTTTTATAACAGCCGACTTTGCCGGCCAGGATGATATGTTGGCCTTTGCAAAAGACCCGTTTCAGGAAGGGCTGGTTGAACCAGATGGCGTTGATGATGCCGGTCTGGTCTTCAATCGTGATTCCGATGATGCTTTTGCCGAATTTGCTCCGTGATGCGCTGACGGCGATAATCTGTCCGCAGACGGTTACTTCGTCTGTCGGCCGTTGCGAGAGCACTTCGCGGATGGTCTGGACACGGGTGCGGTCCAGGTATTTACGGGGGAAGTGGTAGAGCAGGTCTTCAACTGTATGGATACCGAGCCGGTGGAATAGTTTCAGGCGCTCCGGCCCAACGCCTTTGAGATATTGGATTGAGGTATCAAGCATAGCGAACCGCTAAAACACGAAATACCAAAGGCACGAACCAGACGATTTCGTGATTTCAGGTTTTCGTGATTTCGTGGTAAAAAGTATTCTAATACCTTTGTCCGGCAAGTCAATGTTTTGCATCAACAGGGGGAGTAGGGGGGTGTCCCCCCGGACGGTAGGGGTATATCTATTGGTAGTATAGAGTAGGTCTAGTAGAGGGTACGGGTAGGTCTACTGGACGGATAGGGTAGGTCTACTATATATCCGGAGGGTGTCCCCCCTCCCCGTGGTATGGGGGTATCCCCCGAATTTGACCGGAACACGAATAGCACAAATCCACGAATCCCACGAATAATTCGTGACATTCGTTCCATTCGTGAGATTCGTGTTAAAAGGGGGTGACTGTATGGAAAACCATACACATGGGCTAATCTGTGTCCTTCGTTTCTCTGGATAAATAATCTGTGGCTACTTTATAAGAATCGGCACGAAGTTGTCCCGCAGTATCTTATTCTTGTAATTAGAGATGTCGGTCTTTTTCTT
>JACQXL010000047.1:2428-3620 GCA_016208805.1 Planctomycetota bacterium
ATTCAAAGCCGATGATACTGTTGTCTTTAAGGAATAGTTTGCGGTATGATTGCTCGGTGCGATGGGTGATAGTTTCATTGAGATTCTTCGCTTCGCTCAGAATGACATGGTCGGATGAAATTAGTCCCATAGAGACGACCGGGTAGTCGTTGCGGAGCCGCAACGCCTGCCTACCGCCACGCAGTGGCAGGCAGGGAGTCCCGACACTTATGTCGGGGATATTTAGGACATTGATGGAGTCTGCGCCGTCGTAGGCGGTCCTGACCCCGGCCATATTGAGCCCGGCCACCCGGCCCTGTTCCACCGCATTCATCCAGATGGCCGAGACCACTCTTTGACCGGTGAGATAGTCCACGGTTTCAGCCACATCGCCGGCCGCATAGATATCGGAGATACTGGTTTGCATAGTTTCGTCCACAAGAATGCCTTTGTTGATATTTATGCCGCTGTCCTTAATAAATTCCATATTTGGCCTGACGCCGATGGCCATTATAACTATCTGGCAATCTATTTCTTCGCCGGAAGCCAGCGTGATGCCGCTTACCTTGGTGTCTTTGACGCTGTGCTGTCTTTGTGGTGAAGTATTGATTGTTACTACCTGACTGTTGAGGTTGAACTTAATACCAGCATCTTTCAGTTTCTGCTGGGCGATTGAGGCGACTTCCGAGTCCAGCATCCGGGGCAGGATGCGGTCCAGCATCTCCACGATGGTCGTCTCCACACCCTGTTTGACCAGTGCCAGCGCGGTTTCTATGCCGGTGAATCCCGCTCCGATGACCACCGCTTTCTTGACCTTCCCGCTTAGGGCGGGACTCCGCTGTCGCTGCGTATTCTTGGTGATATATTGAGCGATGCGTTTGGTGCCTTCCAACGTATCAACTGCAAAGACTCCTTTAATCTGACGTTGCGCTGTAATCTGTGGCTGGATGGGAGGAATAATCGGCACCGAGCCGGTAGCAATCAAGAGTTTGTCATATTTATACGAACGGCCGTTGCAGAGCGTGACAGTGTTCTTCTTGGTCATTATCTTGCAGACCGGGTTGCCCAGCACGGTCTTGATGTCCATCTCCTTATAGAAATTATCCTTTATCCGGGTGATGTGTTTATGGGGGAGTTCCTTGGAGATCAGGTAGGGCAGGGCGCAGGGCGAATAGGCCGGCAGGCGCTCGCGGCTTATCAGCGTGACGGGTTC
>JACQXL010000074.1 GCA_016208805.1 Planctomycetota bacterium
ATATTCGTGGTATTCGTTCAATTCGTGCCATTAGTGTTCTCGTTGTCCAATGGTCAGAGTTTAGAAAGCCGTTTAATTACCGCCTGTGTCACCCAATCCGGCGTGGATGTGCCGGTGGTCACGCCGATGCTTTTATATCGCTTGTGTTCTGCCAGCGGTTGTTCCGTCTCGTCCGCCACCTGATAGTTCGGCACGCCCAGCGTCTTGGCCAGGCCGGCCAATCTGGTGGTATTGGCGCTCTTGTGGTCGCCGACCACGACCATCGCGTCCACCTGGCGGGCAATCTCGGTCACCTCGCCGTGCCGGCGGGTCGGAGCAGGGCAGATGGTATTAAGTACGACTACAGTATTATCCGGTCGGGAGATTGCCGCGCCACGACTTGACGTCGGTGCTCGCAATGACAAACGGGGCGTTTTTCTCTGGGTCTGTTTCTTGATTGCTTCAATAATCGCTTCATACTCCTGCGGCTGGAACGTGCTCTGGGCCAGCAGGCAGGTGCCGAATGACGAATGTCTAATGCCTAATGACGAACGTTTAACCCGCTTGAATACTCGGACCGCTTCCTGCTTGGTGGAAACGACTAAGCCGACCAGGCTGATGACCTCGGCGTGTTTCTTGTCGCCGGCGATGATTATCTGGTATTTCCGGCGGGCGTAGTCTTCTACCTTTTTCTGTGAGTTCTTGACGTGCGGGCAGGTGGCATCAACCACCTCGTAACCCTTGGCCGTGAGTTGTTTCTGGGTGCTGGGCGGGATGCCGTGTGCCCGGACCACGACCACGCCTTTCTGCTTATCCGAAGCCGTTAATGGGTTGATATCCTTGTCGCTGAGCATCTGAACGACCTTCTCGTTGTGAATCAGCGGGCCGTAGGTATATACTTTTCTGCCCGAGGTGCCCTGAGCGGTTTTGAGCACAACATCCAGCGCCCGTTTGACGCCCCAGCAGAAGCCGGATGTCTTGGCAATCTTGACTTTCATTTCTTTTTAGTAAGCAGATTGAACGGATTTTACAGATTTAACCGATTTAATTATCCGTTTAATCCGTATCATCCGCTAAATCAGTTTACTTATTTTTTTCATCCGCCTTGAATATGTCCAGCACCGGCAGTAACTCAAATTTGGTCACCGGTTTCCAGAAGGTGCCTCTGACCTTTACCGTGTATATGTTTGAGGTGAAGAAGTTCTTAATCGTATCAAGTATATTGGGCAGGAGTGCGATATCCACATAGGCGTCAAACTGGAGGTCCAGCGCGCCGTCGGCCAGTTTCATCGGGCCGGCCCCCTTTAACGTCAGGGACGGGCTGGAGAAAATCATCCGGTGGAAGTTTATCTTGCCGTTCCGGGCCTGGAATCTTATTTCGCCCTCCTTGAAGGTGGTCTTTTTGCCGAACTTGAAGGTATCAAATATGCTCAGGAAGATAGGCACATCCCAGAGATGCGCATCGGTGATAAATGCCCGGCCGTGGGCGTTCAGGGAATCCCAGGTGAGTTCCTGTCCGCTGAACGTTACATCGGCCGAGAACTTGCCGGAGATGTCCTGAGAGGTCATTGAGGTATCGCGGCTGAATTCGCGGATGTCAACGCCGGACAGGTTGATTTGGCCGCTGTATTCGCCATTGGCGCCGTTCTTATCTTTCAACCGGGCCATCAGGTATCCTGAAATATTGCCGTTATAGGCGCTTCCTTTTATGTCGTAGATTTTTAACTGATAGTCCTGCCTGATAAAATTAACGGAGAGGTTATTTATCCGTTTGCCGTCCACCTTGACCTGATTGAGTTTAAGTGAGCCGGTCGCATAGTCGGTGGCGGTTATGGAATCGCCCAGCATCTTTACGGCTGATGGTTTCGGCGTCTGTCGGCCTTTGAGCCGGAGGTTGCCGTTTATTTCGGTGAATTCCAGACCGGCTTTAAGACGGCAATTATTGAATTTTATATCCGTGAGGTAATCCGTGTATTCGGCGCGGCCGCTCTGGTCCCGCATAAGTGCCACGTCATACCGACATGGTGTGACGGGACTGACTGCGGTCTGGCCCGTAAGTTTGACCGTGCAATCTATCTTGCCGGATGGTTTTTGCTCGGCCCAGAATTTATCCGCATCGCCGGTCAGGGCCGCCATCGCATCTTTCAGGGTCATGTCAGCGGCGTCAACATCTTTGCCGTTTATGGTTAAGTCATACGCGGTGTTACCCGCCTGCGCTGAGGCTTCAGCGGGCAGGTCAGGTGGCGCTGTGATATTGCCGGAGACCGTGACGGCGGATGATTGATGGCGTCCGGAAATGGATTTAATCTTGATATTTGTCGGCTGTCCGGTTGCGATGCGCGCTTCTATCTCGCCCTCGGCATCGATAATCCGATACAGGAAATAGAGCGGCGTGAAGGTAGCGTTCTTACAGAATATCTGGAGCTGGTATTCTATGCCGGTGGACGGCTGGTAATTGACGAGCACCTCGGCATTACCGGAGCCGGCCGAGGGTTTGAGTTTATCCCAGGTTGCCCGCAAGTCCGGCGAAAGCGCATTATAGAGCCGTTTATCCAGCGGCATATTGGTCACGTTAAGCCGGATTTCATACGGGGAATTTCTGGCATAACCCATAATCTGGCTTTCCAGCGCCACGCTTAATTGCTCCATCCGGGAACGCATATTGACCAGACGGATGCCGTTCCGGGTCAGCACAATCTGCCCGATGACACCCTGGAGTCGGTAGGGAAAATGACGGTAGGTGATTTCGTTGCCCAGCAGGTTGACGTTGATATTGAAATCCATCTGATTGCCCGGCGCCAGACTGCCGGCCAGGTTGAGTTCCAGGTTGACCGGTCCGCTGGGCTGGTACTGTTGCCAGATATGGCGGTAATGCTCGGCCAGCCGCTGGGCGAATGACTCGCCGACATTGATGTTGTCTGATGCCAGCGCAATCTTGAGGAATTGCCTGGCCGCATCCAGTTCGCCGTTGATGCGCCACTCCACTTTTTCCTTGTGGGCTCCTTCCAGCCCGGCGGCCCGGCCTTCCACCAGATAGCGCTGGGCCGAGAGCGGGTAGAGGTAGAGGTCAATGTCGTCAATGGTTTCCGTGGCGCCGCTGGCCAGCAGGTCCGGATGGCTGAAGGCGAACCGGCCGTCTCTGATCATTATGCGCGGCGCGGCGGTCTTGGACGCGCCGGCGGATATCTTTAACTGGGGCAGTTTTTCCGCCAGATAGTTTATATCCGGTCGGTCTATGATAACTTCATCAATGACCAGTTCGCCCCTGATCAGTTTCATGCGGTTGGGGATAATAATAATGCGCCGGATTTTGAGCAGGTCGCCCTGGGGCAGTTGCAGTCCGGTAATCTTGATGCCGCGCCAGAAGTTGAATTCCACTTTGCTGACCTTGACCTCCAGTCCGGTTATCTGGTTAATCAGGGTTTCGGCCCGGGCCGGCGAGACGAACGAGTGCGAGACTATCTTGAAATTTATAACCACGAGCAACAGCAGGCAGGCGAATATGGCAAGAAAGATGAGTATCGTTCGGGTTTTCATTTACGTTAGCCACAGATTACACAGATTATTTGCCGTTATTTCTGGGATGAGGTTCCATTTTTCGCCTTGACCCGCCGGGCAAAGTCTTTGCCGAACTCAACGGTCTTGGCAATCTCTTCCGGCGCGGGGCTGAATTTGACGCCCGGCAGGGCATTAACAACTTCCACGGTGGTTTCCTTGAGTTCTTCTTCAATGGCTTCAATGGCGCCGCCGGCCCAGCCGAAACAGCCGAAGGCCGCGCCGATTTTGCCTTTTATTCGCAGGCCGCTCAGGTCATAAAGGAGACCGGCCAGATTCGGCAACATATCGTTATTATGGGTTGACGAGCCGACCAGCAGTCCGCGGTTGAGCAGAATCTCTTTGATAATATCCGAGCGGTCCGTGCCCGGGACCTGGTAGATATTGACCTTGACGCCTTCGGCCGTGATGCCGTCGGCCAGCGCCCGGGCCAGTTTAGCCGTGCCGCCCCACATCGTTTCATAGACGATGACCACGCCGCCGTTTGTCTCGCCCTTTGACCAGTCCAGGTAGGACTGGATAATTTTACCGGGATTTATGCGCTGGTGCGTCCGTCCCGCTTGGGGCGGGACTCCGCTGTCGCTTCGCCAGATCAATCCGTGCGACGGCGCAATCATATTTATCGGGATGTTCATCTTCTGGACTTCTTCTATCTTCTTGACGATTAATGAGCCGAACGGGGCGAGGATATTGGCGAAATACTTGGCCGCCTCGTCCATCAGGACCGTTTCGTCAATTTGGTCGGCGAACCGGGCCGAGGAAGCAATATGCTGGCCGAATGCGTCGTTCGGGAAAAGGATGGCATCCGTCTCGTCGCCCGCCTGCGCCGACCCGTGCTTCGCCGGAGGCTCCGACGAGGCGAGGGCTTCGGCGGGCGCGCCCGCCATAGCCAAAGCGACGGCGGGCAGGTAGGTGAACATACTATCAGGCCAGTGGAGCATCGGCGCCTCAATGAACTTTAGGGTGCGCTTACCGATTTTGATGGATTGGCCGGTCTTGACCACCTGCGGGTCAAACTGGTAGTCCTGCGTAGCGACAGCGGAGTCCCGACCCAATCGGGAACCGAAATACCGTTTCAGCGTCCCCTGGCAATGGGTGGAGCAGACTAATTTTGCTTTCGGAGCGGCTTTCAATATGTTGACGACCGAGCCGGAATGGTCCAGTTCTCCGTGGTTGGCGATGAGATAGGCGATTTCTTCCGGCTTGATAATCTCTTTGATATTGGCCAGCATCTCGTCATAAAACTGCTGCGGCACGGTATCAATCAATGTCGGTTTTTCATCTACAATCAAGTAGGCGTTATAGGTGGTGCCGCGCGACGTGGTGTAGGTGAACCCGTGGAAATTGCGGATGTCCCAATCAACCACACCGACCCAGTATATGCCATCTGCGATTTTGTAATGCATTGTTGTTCTCCTTTTATACTCCGGCTGTTTGAGCGGCCCGTACGGGCAGCCGGGTATAGTCGGCTGTAAGTCATACTTCCAACAGCCGCACTATAAACTACCCGGCCTGGACTCGAACCAGGAATAAGAGAACCAAAATCTCTTGTGTTACCAATTACACCACCGGGTAATATTAGTTCATATATGCTAACCGTACCTGTTTGTCAAGACAATTTGAAGGTCAGCAGCCGAATTTACGTAGAGCCGCGGAAATATTTTTGAGCCCCTGCTTAATCAATTTTGGTTTTACCCCGCCGGCCACCCGGATATAGCCGGGCGAGCCGAAGTAATCACCCGGCACCACCGCTGTCTTATAGCGTCTCAGGAGATGCGCGCAGAATTTACGGGAATTAATCCCGTGTGGCAACTTGATAAAACAGATTATTCCGCCGTCCGGCTCTACCCATTCCAGTTTAGGTTCGGACTCAATCCATTCCTTTATTATCTGGCGACCGTTGCCGACTCTCTTTCCGGTGCGTGTAACCAGTTTGTTGATATGGCGCAGGCAATGAAGCGAAATCATCTGAGCCGGATATGCATCGTTGGCCGACATATAGTCATAGGTGCGCGAGAACATATATGTCAGTTTCGGCGTGGACATTACCCAGCCGGTTCTCATATAGCCCAGCCCGTAAACCTTGGTCAGACTGGAAAATGAGATTAGCCGAGGGCTTTGATTACAGAGCGGTTCGCCCCGTTCCGAGAATAGGAAGTCTTTATAGACCTCGTCAACGGCAATCAGTATGCCACGCCTTTCAGCGACCCTGACTAATCCCTTAATCGTCTCCGGTTGCAGACGCACGCCGGAAGGATTATGCAAATCAGACAGCAGGACGAATCGGGTGCGAGGGGTAATAAGTTTATCAAGTTCATCCGGGTCCGGTTGCCAGCAGTTGGCTATCCGGCGGGGCAGGTATCTTATCCGGTCGGTGAGCGACTGGGCCGAGCGGCGGAAGGGTTCGTAACAAGGTTCTTCTATGATGACCTCGTCATCGCGGTTCTGGAGCAATGCGGCGCAGACGAGGTAAATCGCCATATTGGCGCCGGCGCACATCGCGATGTTTGACGGCTTGACATTATAATACCGGCCGAGCGCCTGTCTCAGCGCGGCCGGTCCGTAACTGTCATCCGGCGATTTGCCGTAGAGTTTCATCTGGTTTAATCTGAAGCCCATCTTGAGCAGTTCCTTTAGTTTCAGGGACGGCACGCCGCTTATCATCAACGGATATTTGATGGATTTCGGGTTAAGCAGTTTCACCCATTCTATGTGGTCAACCTTGAGAATCTTGTTCATAATTATTTAACAACAGGATTGAACTGATTGCGCGCCCCCCATACGGGCAGGCTGTACGGGTGTTAAATCCGTTGTTCTCCAATATATTTCTTCAACCGCTCTTTAAGGTTTTCTCTGGCCCGGGATAACAGCGACTTCACGGCTGATACGGAGGTCTTCATCACTTTGGAGATGTCTTCATAGCACAAGTCCTCATACTTATCCAGAATTATCGCCATTCGTTGCTGGGGTGGGAGTGAATCAATGGCTGATTTCACGGCCACCTGGAGTTCTAATTTCCGGAAGTGGTCCGAGACCCGTTCCTTGTCCGATTCTTTGTCCACCTGCGGGCTGGTTTCGTCATCAACCTGGCCGTGGATGGAGACCTCCTGACGGCGTTTGTTGTCGCGGATTTCGTTCAGGCAGATGTTGTTGACGATGGTGTAAACGTAGTTGGAGAATTTGCCGGACGGCTTATAGGACTTGCGGGCGTTGTATATTTTGAGGAATACTTCCTGGGCGGTGTCTTCGGCGCCGGCCCGGTCGCCGGTGTAACGGTAAATCAGGTTCAGCACCGGCGCCTGGTATTTTGTTATCAGCGCTTCAAAGGCGCGGCGATTGCCGGACTGGCATTCCAGCATTAACTTGATATCTTCGTCCATTCTTTAGTAAGCGGATTGATCTGATTAAACTGCCGTCCGCCTTCGCCCACGGCGGATTGCAATGCATCCTTCATTCCGATAACTTCATCCCAGACCGCTGGGCCATTGTGGTGCCCGAGAACTGTTACAATAATTATCATATAATTTGACTATACCAATCCGGCCCATTTGTTCAAGATATATTGACTAATAAATGTTCACTAAATGCTGAACTCTTGCGAAATGGCATAAATACCACTCTTTTGTCATTGCGAGGTCGCCGTAGGCGACCGTGGCAATCCCGTCGTCCCTGTGGGACGGCGATGAGATTGCTTCGTCGCTGCGCTCCTCGCAATGACAGAGGGAGCGTTTCGTTTATCCTGTAAGGGCAAGAGTTCACTAAATGGAGCGTTTACGACTTGAAACCTATGGCCTCCTGGTAACGGTGACCGAAATCGGGTCTGAGAACTGACCGACCTGCTCTTCACCCATCCGGTAAATGGCCTTGTAATCCCAGACCACC
>JACQXL010000007.1 GCA_016208805.1 Planctomycetota bacterium
AAGTTGTTTGACCAGTTTGGCAATCCGCGCATCCAATTCATGGTTCTTCGCCTCTTCCCCGACGCTCTGGTCGGGACGGAGTTTATCCTGTAAGGGCTGTGGCTCCGCCATCAACATCGGGATGTAATATAACAGCCCGATGACCACGCACAATATCATTTTCCTCATATTTTTCCTCCATCGCCTCGCCGTAGCCCCCGATGTTGTATCGGGGGCGAAGGCGGGCTTTCTTAGAACCTGTTAGGGATGCCCCCGATGTCCATTGGAGGGCAGACCGTTACAGGTTCTTAGACCCCGCACTTACTTACAATACCTTAATTAATGAGCGTCTCCTAAACTTGTTCGCATCCTAAAAGCAGTCTAATTCACACAGTAAGTAAGTGCGGGGTTTCGCTACGCTCAATCCCTGGTTAGTTTGATATTGATGGTTACTCCATTTCTAACAATTCTAACCTCACCCTGTTCGCCCAGTGTAAACTCGGTAGAGGTAACAGGTTTGCCGTTTATGGTCAGGATGATATCGCCGGTCTTGAAGCCCATCTGCTCGGCCGGGCTTTCCTTCAGGAGATTGGAGATAACCAGCCCCTGGCAGGGGGGCAGACCGAGATGTTCCTCCATCGCCTCGCTGACCGGCCGTAACTCGGCGCCGACTAATGGTTGAGTCTGGGCCGTGATTTGCGGTTCAGGGCGGGCGGGCGGTGTGGTTCTGAATGCTTGCCACCCGGCAAATCCGGTCACTATTCCCATTAAGAACATCGCGGCAACCGAAGCATACCGCCATAGATATCTTTGGGGCGGCAAATCCGAAATCCGAAATCCGAAATCCGAAATCTTCAGTCCGCTATCCGCAAGGAGTTTATCATGAGCGGCGAAGGACAATTGCCCCAGTCCCTGCCGTATTGTTCGGTAAGTCTCAAACTCCTGACGGCACTCGGCGCAGGATTCCAGATGCGCTTTTAACTGCGCTATCTCGTCCGGCGTGATGTCCTCGCTCACACCTAACGGCATCAATTCCCGTATTTGGTTGCATTCTTTCATATGCTTTAAGGTTTTACTTTGGATTTCATCCAGTTGAATATTTCCTGAAGTATGGAGGCAGGGGGCAGTTGGTGTCCGCCGTCAAAGTCACGGAATAGCAAATCATAGCCTAAGCCCTTGAGTCGGTCGCGGGTGGGGACCACATCGTTATTTGACCTACTGTTATAAGAGGAATCATTTTTCCCGCCGACCAGCGCAACGGCCGGAGACTCTTTGGTTGCTTTGGGCTCACCGAGATGCGAACCCCAGCTGGCCAGACAGACCGCCGCAAAGTATGGTTGATACTTTTTAGGGAGTCCGACTGCCGCGGCATTGGAGGCACCCAGCGAAAAACCCAGACAGTATATCCGCTTTTCGTCTATGTTGTATTCTTCCATCAGGTTATCCATCATCTTTATCGGACGGAGATTATCCTGCTCAATCGTCTGCGGTACCATCACGATGGTGTCTTTCATCTGGGCCAGACTCCAGACCGAGTTGTAGAAATTATCCGGCGAATCTCCTGCCCCGTGCAACAGCACCAGAAATGGCATAGATACGGCCGGTTTATAACTGGCTGGCACAACCAGCAAATAGTTTTCCTTGCCGGCCGATAAATCCATAGACAGTCGGAATGCGCCCGGTTTCTTGGCCGGATAGGTTCGGTTTCTTTTGTCCGAAGCGCTCAGGTCGCCCAGAAAGTAATTGATGCCTGATATTTTCCAATTTGAGCCGGTCTTATTGAAAACCACGGCCAGGAAATCGTCCAGAATCTGGATGCCGTCCACCTCTTTAATCTTAACGGCGGCTACTATCAGGTATTCGTCCTGGCCGAACGATATGCGGTGCTTCTTGCGGTTTTCTTCAGAGATAAGGTCTTTTACGGTAGCAGCCTTGAAGATGCGGATAGTTTCCCGGTTTATAACATCATCAAATTTCAACCTGGTTAAATCGCATTTATCAAAGGTTTCTTTTATCAGTTTGTCAAAGGCCTTGTCTTTAGACCGCTTTTTCTCGGCATCAAGAAGCACGAACGGTGAAAGAAACATCTCCTTGACACTCGTTTTTTCAGCCAGCACTTCATTAACAAAATTGGTATAAGCATTGATTATTTCCTGGCCGGTTTCATCTTGCAAATCTACCTTTTCGCCTTCAAGGGCGTAACCGGTCAGGCAAGTCAAAGCAATAATAAGAGTGCCCAGGATGATAGGCAGTGTGTATTCTTTCATATTCGTCATCTATTTCTGTGCGGGGTCTGTGGTTTCCACTTAGCCCGGAACATCTGCCTGGCCCGGTGCAACATCCACCTGACCGTCGGTTCCTTCTTGTTGATTATCCCGGCAATCTCCTGTGTTTCCAATCCTTCTATATCCCGGAGGACCAGGACGGTCCGGTATTTGGCCGGCAACCGGTCCAGTATCGTCCTGATTCTCTGCGTCTGCTCCTTTCTTTCTACATCTTCCAGTGCGTTAGCGCCTATTCCAGCCGCGCTTGATTCCAGTGGCAACTCCTTTCCCTTACGCCGTCGTCTGTAATCTATGCACAGGTTCACCACAATCTGCCTGAGCCAGGTATAGAAATTCTTATCAGGGTCAAAGCGGTTGATTGACCGATAAACCCGGATGAACGCCTCCTGGGCGATATCCCGGGCCAGTTCGGCATCCTGCAGGAAGGCGTAGGCAACCGAGATTGCGGCGGCCTGGTAGTTCTTGACCAATTGCTCAAACGCCGACTCATCGCCTTGCTGACACTGCCGGATTATCTCTTTAATCTCTTCCACTATTTTAGTAAGCGTTGAGTGACACTAAATCCGCGTCTTCTTTCAGCCATTCGTAGTCGTCAAACCCGTTATCAACGGCTTTCTTGAGGTTCTCAATGGCTTCTTTGGGTTTATCCATCAGTGCATAGGCGCAGGCGATGTTATAATAGGCGGCCGCATCGTCCGGTCTGACCTTCAACTTCTCCAGACACACCGGGATGACCTTGTTGACGTTATCACTCTCAAAGAAATAAATAGCCGCGCCTTCTAATTGCAGGGTTTTATTAATTATCTCTTCTTGCTTTGTCTCAAACTCCTTGCGGTGTTCTTTGGTTACTTTCAGGGCCGGTGGTTCTGATAATCTGGTATTCTGATATTCTGATAATCTGACATCCGGATATCGTTCCAGCAGTCTGGCCCAGCAGTTCTTGCCGGATTCTTTGTGGGACTTATCATCGCAGAGAGCAGTGATTTCATAGCCGACCACCTGGGTGCCGCGCATAATACAACGGCAGTCATCCTCGTCCTTTAACTTGAATAGCCCGTGGAAGAGTTCGTGGGCCAGAATCACCGGGTGCGGTTTCCCGGCCGCATAGACATACCATCCGGTTGTGTGCGGCTCATAGCAGGTCGCGCCCGTGCCGGATGCATTCGGTCCGGCCAGTATCTCCCAATCCTTTGTCCCGCGCTTGACGATGATGCGCCCGTCCGAGCATTTATCTTTTATCTTAATGTTGCTGATA
>JACQXL010000077.1 GCA_016208805.1 Planctomycetota bacterium
TGAACTCAAATGATATTTTAGAAAGGTCTATCTTGACCGCTTCGGTTGGTGTGATGGGCTTATCAGTTGTTATGGTTGGCGTACCTGCCTGTGCCGTGTCCGTCACGGCAGACAGGTAAACCGGATTATTCAGGAACGCCTCCATATCCATAATCGCCAGCAGGCTCGGCACAGTGCCGGTGTAAAGGTCGTCAAAGTCAACCAGTTTTCCCATATCCCAGTTGATGACAGTGCCGTCTGCGAATTCTTCTTCCGGCTCTTCGTCATTGATGCTGAAATTACGGCAGGCATAATCAAATGTATGGTGCCATTTGTCTTTCGGGTAATGGCGCAGTGCCCGGTCGCGGTAGAACTTGGCCTCGCCGGCCGCATAGATAAACTTGGCGATAGGCAGTTGCATCTCCTTGGGCACGCCGCCGATTGCGCTCTTTAACGTATCCGTTACCGCCGCTATGCCGCACCGTTTATACATTCCCTCAAGCGCTTCCAAAAGGGGACTATCTGTTTGCGGCTCAAACTTCGGCGCATATTCCATATAAGCCGTTACCCGGTGGCCCATTGACCTGATTGTCGCAATCACAAAGAGTTGATAGATACCGTCCGGCTTGTCTGAATTCTTAATCTGGAAATCGGTCAGCGAATAGACAAATTTTGGGAAGTCCCAGGGGTTCTTCCAGTAGCGGGAAAAATGGGTCTGGGCCATCGGCTCCTGGGCCAGCAACCAGTCCAAGGTCTGGGCATCCAGCCGGGCTGTTTCGCGCGTCAGCCCTTTGGTCTTCAATGCCTCGGTGATGATGTCGGTTTCATCAGTGAAGTCGTCTACGGATAGAGGTGACTCGGCAAGGGTAATGGCGCTCCATCCTAAAATCAGCACAAGTAGATACGAGATATGAGATACGAGATATGGGATATGGGATACGGGATATGGGATACGGGATATAGAATATGCGTTCATACTAAATGTCCTTTCTCTACACTCTGGATAAATTTATTCAGCATTCTGGCTAATTTATCATACTCCTTTATGAATTTATCAGAGTCATCTTTATTCTTAAGTGAATCTATTTCTTTTAACAATTCTATATGTTCTATCGTTTCATCGCAAGAAGAATGCGCATAAACCAAATATTTTATAAACTCCGCCTTATATCGTCTCCTGCCGAAACCTTCAACAATATTGGCGCTGATTGATTTTGATGCCCGTCTAATCTGTGAACCCTCTTCGTACAACTCAAACTTCGGTAATGTTAGCGATATTTGATGCACTTCTACAGCCAATTTATGAGCCAGTTTATATATCTCCAAATCCTTATAACTCAAAAATCCCATATCTTACATTCTTCATCCCGTATCCCACATCTCACATCCCGTATCCCACATCCCGTATCTCAACACTCCCACCACATCCAGCGAATGATGCGTGCCGTAGGCGTGGGCCACGGTAATCTTCGGGTCCCCGCCTGACCGGCGGGCAGGCTTGACCTGCCGTTCGCCGGCCTTGCCTAACAGTTGGAGCCAGTTCTCGTATATTTTGGACTGGAAATCGCCGCCGGCCGAGGAATGGGCGAATGCAATCGCGCCGCCGTCCGTATTGGTCGGGCACTTGCCGCTGATGGCCGTCTGGCCGGCCAGCACGAACTTACCGCCCTGACCCGGCTCGGTGATACCCAGCCCTTCCAGCGCCATCACGCCGTCATAGAGCGACAGGTCGTGCACCTGCGCGATATCAATATCATTCACCGTGATACCGGCAATACCGAATGCCTCTTTAGCGGCCACGTTGATAGCCGGCTGGTCGGTCATATCCTTGTTTGCGAAAACATTCTGCGCGTCGTTGAAATTATACATATTGCCGATATAGGTCGGCCGGTGCGCGTAAGAAACATTCAGATAAATCGGCGGCAGTCCCAACTCCTTGGCCCTCTTCTGGCTGACCATAATCAGGCAGGTGGCCATATTGCGGCCGGTGGCCGTGCGCATCCGGTATCCGGCCGGGGACTGCTCCATCAATTCCTCGTCGGTCGGCAGGGGCCCGGAGTTATGGAGCGCCATCGGGTTGCGCCGGGCGTACCAGTGGCACTGGGCGGACCACTTGGCCGCTGGCTTATCGTCGTAACCGTATTTAAGTTTGTAGTATTCGCCTCTCAGGGCGCCGTAGTTCTCGTGCGTGAAACCAAGCAGGTAATCGTAATCGCACCAGTTGCCGATAGGGCCCATCGCATCGCGGAAATCAAAGTTATCCGGCTTGTTGATACCCAGCACCATTCCGACATCATAGCGGCCGGTCGCGATATAATTCCAGATGATATCGGCGCAGATACCGCCGGCCGGGCAGGCCTGCGAAACGGAGATAAACGGGATGGGCGACATCCCTAATGCATCGGCCACGACCGAACCGAGCGCGCCTTCCATGATATTGCGCTCGTTATAGGAAATGGCGCCGATCTGGACGTCCTTGATATTAAGATGAGCGGCCGAGATGGCCTCGCGCGCTACCCGGGCCAGGTATTCGCGGTATGAGATACCTAATACGGCCCGCTCCGGCGGCGAGACAGAGGCCGAGGCCAGCACCACTTTCGGAAACTTCCCCGATGATAAGGTCGGGACTTCGCTGTTGCTTCGCTTTGATGACATTGACGCACTACTCTAAAAGTTATTTGTTGGTAGTCAAGAAAAAAAGACATTTTCACCACAGACCTGTTCCGACGGCCTGTCTGCCGTCCCCCGATGTGAGAGATCGGGGGACAGGCAGGTTAGCCCAAACCGGGTGTATGGAGTTGAATGTGTCCCACGAGAACGACATCTTTTATCGGAACAGAGAAAGAGATTGACTTCCTTTGCCCAAAGTGCTATGAATTATTTTGAGTTATGGGAAAGAATAAACCGTTATCCGAGCGCCTTGATTTAATCAGGGCATTGGCACAAAAGTCTGACTGGCTCAAGATAGTCCGCTGTGGCGAGGAGACATTGCGCAAGTTAGCCAGGTTTTCACATACACCGCAAGAGTTGTTCTCATTGTATATTAAATTAGGAAATGCTTACTTCCCTTTACAGAGATTCTCTGATTCCTTAAATGCCTATTACAAGGCCTATTTAATCGCCACCAAACATTCCTTGAAAGAGTCTATTATCATGGCTTCACGCAATATGGGTTCCAGTTTCCTGAATCTAAAAGATGTAAAATCAGCATTGGTTCAATTCCAGAAAGTAGAATTGCACTTTGAAAATCACGGGGATGTCTTTTCCCCGCCTCTTGACAAGGAATTCTATAATTCGTCTTTAATCGGACTGGGGTATTGCTACTTATATACGAATCAACTGGGTGAGGCCAAAAGAATTATTGACAAGATATCCTCATTGCAATCCTCGTTAACTAAATTGTCCGGTTTGGGGCTTGAGCAACTTGAGCACCTCAGGGGAGAATTTTTTATATCCGCTAAAGACTATGCCAATGCCCGGCAGTCCTTCCGGGAGTGCGTCAAAATCGGTCAGAAATTTAATCTTACTGCAGGAATACTCAACGCCCAAATACACCTGGCATCCCTGGATATCAAGGAAGGTAATCTTGATAGCAGTATCCAAACCCTGAAGGATATTTTTAGAAAAGTCAGCCATAACAAATTTAATGGTCTTATCGGCGAATCAGGTCTCCTGTTAAGCAAATGCTATTATTACAATGGCGCATCTGAAAAATCACTGGCCATAGAAAATAAAATAAGGCCTGTTTTATCCAAACTTGATACTGTCTGGCTCTACGAGAAGACCAAGGAATTTGGAGAGGTTTTCGGCAGTCAGCAGGCTACCTTGCCAGGGCGTAAAAAAGAGTCAAGTCCTGTCCCTGAAACCCTTGTCAAGATTCTTAACGGCCGTTACGAATCGTCTTCCAGGGATATTGTGCTGGGCAAATCAGACGCGATGCGGGAGGTCTGGCATCTGGTGGAAAAGGTAGCCCAGACCGATTTGCCCATTCTTATCCAGGGTGAAACCGGCACCGGCAAAGGGCTGATTGCCCGCGCGATACACCAGAACAGCCCGCGCAAAGACAATGACTGGCTGGCCTTTAACAGCGGTGCATTGCCGGAGACCCTGATAGAAGACTATCTTTTCGGCCATATCAAAGGCGCATATACTGGCGCCGAGGAAGACCGGAAGGATTATATTGAACTGGCTTCAGGCGGCACATTGTTTATAGGTGAACTGGCCGTTATGTCTTTAGCGACGCAACAGAAACTCCTCAGGGTCTTGGAAGATGGGGAAATCTGGCGGATTGGGGCGCAAAAATCCATCACTATCAATACCCGCTTTATCTTCGCCTCTAACCAGGATGTCTCCCAGATGGTCAAAGATAAACTATTCAGGGAAGACCTGTTCTATCGGATTAACACCATCACCATTACGTTACCGCCGCTCAGGGAACGCAAAGAAGACATCCCTTTATTAATTGAGCGCTTCTTCAAGAAGTATGCCGATGGATTGCCAATTGCGAATCAATGGAACTGCTGGTCAATTACCCCTGGCCGGGCAATATCAGGGAATTGGAAAACGAGATGCGCCGAATCTGTATCTTATATCATAATAAAGAAGTCGTCACTGAAGAAATGTTATCTGAAACAATCAGCCGATATGACCCGAAAGACGCCGTCTCAAGCGACCGGTCGCTGGGTTTTAAGGACAGGGCTGATGCCTTTCAGAAGGAGATGATTACTGAAACTCTGGGTAGATACAAAGGCAGTTTAAGCCAGACCGCCCGGCATCTCAAAATAGGCCGGACTACGCTCTACTGTAAGATGAAGCAATTCGGCATACACAAGAAAATTGCAACCACAGATGAACACGGATAAACACGGATTAGCATAGATTTTATCAGGGTTTATCTATCGGTGTACATCTGTGTGTATCTGTGGTTTATACCGCATTTGTTACGATTGCGTAACAGATGTTCGTATTTCGGAACATTGGAATCTGGTTTTTTGGCCAGGTGCGCCCAAAAATGGAGCTGTAGAAATCGCCGGTAAGCCACAGATTACACGGATTACGAGGCGATTAGCGAAAATAAGTTATTATTCGGGTCTAACATGGCACGGTATTTGCATATATTTTATAAGGAGGCCAGGAAGCCCGGAATAATTTATCCTGGTTTCCTTATAAAAAGGAGGTAATTATGCGTAAGATTTTGGTTATCATCTGTGTCATCTGTGTCATCTGTGGTTACGGCGGGCTGTGCCACAAGAAGGATAAGAACACTGATACCGGCAGCAGCGCAGACCAAACTCCACCGCCGGACACCGGCTCCAGCGGTCCGCCGGCACAAACCCAATCGCCCGACCCGGCTGTCGGCGCCATCAATGTCCCGATATCTCAAGTGATGTCCTGGGCGCCAGCCGCGGAAGCCGACTCATACAACATCTATTTCGGGTCCAGCAATCCGCCCATAGATGACCTGGCGCCGGAAAATATCGCCAACACCACCGCGACCAGTTGGGACCCGAGAGGGCTAACCGTCGGCGCGACCTATTACTGGCGCATAGACTCCAAGAACGACAAGGGCGTGACCAAGGGCAATGTCTGGCATTTTACCACGGTCCCGGCGGCGCCTGAACTGGCCACCTCGCCTAACCCGGCTAATGGCGCTGCCAATGTGTCTATCTCGGCGCAACTGTCCTGGTCTGCCCCTTGTTGTGACCCGGCCACCTACGCCGAATCCTATGATGTCTATTTCGGCACAAATAATCCGCCCTCAAACATTATCAATGGCACAAATACTACCGCTATCACCTATTCCCCAGCCGCTCTTCTCACTACCGAGACCACCTATTACTGGCGTCTTGACACCAAAAACTTCACCGCAACAACGCCGGGCACGGTCTGGTCTTTCCAGACTACCTTCAACGATGCGCCGGTTCTAACCGCTATCGGTCCTAAAACTGTCAGCGAAGGCAGATTATTGACGTTTACCATCTCGGCCACCGACCCTGATGGTCAGACGTTGACATATTCAGCCACCGGACTGCCCACCGGCGCAACCTTTGACCCGGCCACCAAAACTTTCGCCTGGACACCGGACTACACCCAGTCCGGCTTGTACGCCAATGTCAAGTTCCGGGCAACTGATTCAGAAGGACTCTATGCCGAAGAGACTATCACGATAACCGTTTCGTCGGCGCAATTACGTTGGGTGCTCCAGCCGCCGTCAGGTGTCGGAGCCGGCGCTAACTGGACACCGGCCTGCACCGTTGAGGTGATTGATGCCGACAATAACCGGCTGACATCGGATAACTCCACAGTAGTTACATTAGTAAGGGTAGCAGGCACAGGCGCATTTGCGACTGGTAACACTGCCACCGTCTCATCAGGCCTGGCTACCTTCAGCGCCGTTACATATAATAAGGCAGAGACCATCACGGTCAAAGCCACTGCGTCCGGTCTGGCCGAGTCCGCAACGACCGGCAGTATCATAATCAATCCGGCCGCCCCGGCCTACCTTAGAGTGACCGGCACGGTCGCTATGACGGCCGGCAGCATTAACGAACTCTCCATCAGCGCATCTGATGCCTACGGCAATTTAGCCACCGGTTATACCGGCGCAAAGAACCTGACCTTCACCGGCCCGACCCCGATTGGCGCATGGACACCTAATGTAGAATCTGTCAATATGGGCACGTCGCTATCTGCGGGTTTTACTAATGGCTATTCAAACCCCGGCGCCGCCACCTTAATCGCCTACAAGACCGAGTCGGTCGCTGTTGATGTAACTGACGGCTCAATAAATTCATCCGCCGACCCGGCCTATGACCTGGATTTAACGGTCACACCGGCCGCGATTGGCAGTTTCACCGTCTCAGCCGTTACTGACCCGGTCATCGCCGGCACGGCATCAGACGTTACCGTCACTGCCCAGGATTTATATGGCAATCTCAAGACCGACTATACCGGCACAATCGCATTCACTTCAGACGACCCGCAGGCCGTCTCACCGACGCCCTATACATTCATTAGCGCAGACAACGGCGTAAAGACATTCACCAATGCCGTCACCCTCAAGACCACCGGTGAAAAGTATGTCCGGGTAACAGGTGATACCAAGACGGGCCAGCAGAATAATATCACGGTCACACCGGCCGCGATAGGTAGTTTCATCGTATCAGGAGTTACTGACCCGGTCATCGCCGGCACGGCATCAGACGTTACCGTCACTGCCCAGGATTTATACGGCAATCTCAAGACCGATTACACCGGCGCTATCACATTTACATCAGATGACCCTGATGCCGTCTTGCCCGCGCCCTATACATTCCAGTTAACTGACAACGGCGTAAAGACATTTACCGCCGGTGTAACCCTCAAGACCACCGGTGAAAAGTATGTCCAGGTAACAGGCGACACCAAGACCGGTCAGCAGTCCAATATCACGGTTCAGCCGGCCGGCAGCATAGACCATTTCACCGTCACAGGCATCACCGACCCGCATACTGCCGGCACCCAGACCTCGCCAGTGGTCACCGCATATGACGTCTATGACAACGTCAAGACCGATTACACCGGCGCTATCACCTTTACATCAGATGACCCGCAAGCCGTCTTGCCCGCGCCCTATACATTTATTACCGCAGATAACGGCCTAAAGACATTCACCAATGGCGTAACCTTAAAGACGGCCGGAACGACGCACTGGGTCAAGGTTGCAGACGGCGCCAAGACTGGTCAACAGTCCAACATCACGGTCAACCCAAACGACGCGAATAAACTGCTCTGGGCAACCAATCCGACTACACCGCAGACCGCCGGGACTAACTGGGCACCAGTGCCCACGGTTGAGGTTACAGACATCTATGGCAACCGCCGGACAGCGGATAACTTCACGGAAGTTACAGTGGTAACGGTAACAGGCACGAGCGGCTTGAGCGGTAACACTGTAACCGTCTCATCCGGGCTGGCTACCTTCAGCGCCATCACCTATACCAAGGCCGAGACCATCTCGGTCAACGCCACTGCGTCCGGTCTGCTCCCTGCCCCAACCATAGAAAATATCATCATCAATCCGGCTGGTCCCGCTTTATTAACCTGGCAAACCCAGCCCCAGACCACCACGGCTAATGCCACTATGCCCGCATTCACGGTCCTGGTCCAGGACGCCTACGCGAATCTCGTATCCGGTATCGCTGTCTCTATCACCACGACTGACAACACACGAATCATATATCAGGCCGGCGCGCTGGCAACCACCTATGCGACCACAACTACTGATGCGGCCGGTATTGCCACCTTTAACACCATCAGTATGACCCAGGGCGGCGCCGGATACGTATTCAGGGCATCTGCCGGCGCGGCCCCGACGGCTGACTCCACTGGCTTTGATATCGCCGGCCCCGGCGCCTGGACAGAAACCACCTTTACCGCCGGCGCATTCAACCAGACCACGACCACGACCAACTCGGCTGATGTCCGGTTGGCAACCGTCCCTATTAATCATCCCTGGACCACA
>JACQXL010000078.1 GCA_016208805.1 Planctomycetota bacterium
CCGCGCCGAAACCGCCTTTGCCGATGATTTGTTCCGGGTATAACTCAAAATCGCCGAGTAATTCTGGCATATTACTTCACCGCTGAGGCGCGGAGGACGCTGAGATTATATAGTTGTACTTGTATACCAAATGGGTTTATTAGGTCAATAATTATTTCCTCTGCGTTCTCTGCGGCACTGCGGTGCGATTTCGCGCGTGCGATGATGGCATAATCGTGATATAAACCTCGTAATCGCCCTCACTGGGAACGGCGAAACCGAGCGTCGGGACAATCTTGATGAATGCGAAGGCCAGTGCGGCCTCAAAGCGCAACTCCGCGCCCACGCTGTAAATCGGGCGGTTGCCTTCGCCGAACGCCGTATCGCTGAATACCGCCATAGAAATGTCCTCCCAGTAGATATTCGGGTTCCACCAGCCGGTCCGGATTTTATCAAGCGGGAACGAGTACTCTAATGTAAGCGTCCCGCCCCGGCCGGTCTTTAAGGCATCCTCTTTCCGATAGCCGCGGATTTCCAACTCTTGTAAGTCGGTGTTATCAGGGTCGCTAATCAGATATGAAACCGCCTTGAATTCGCTGGCCTTGTCCGTGCCGCCGCCGGCCCGGGTCGCCAGCGAGGTCGGGCAATACGCAATTGATGTGGTCAGTTCCGCCCCGTCGCGGTCAACCGGCGAGTCCCAGTTCTTTCGTTCCATAATGTAGTTGAACTGTGTCCGGAACCGGGTTCGCGGATAATTCAGCCCGATGCCGAGGCCGGGCAGTAGTTCCTTTGAATGGATATCGCCGCTGGCGTCCTGGTCTATCCGGATTTCCAGTGAGGGCGAGATATCCGAAAGCCCTGGCTCAAACTGCAACCAGAGCGGATATTGCCCGAAGACCGTAACATCCTGCTCCTCGTGCTGGGTTTTATAGTCCAGCCCGAGCGTGAGCGGCCTGAGGAACGCAGTCTCATAGTATAACTTGAAATAGGGGTCGTGCCCGCCCACGAAACTGGTTATATAGTAATGCTCGTAGGTAATATCCTGTCCGATAAGAAAAGCGCCGTAGTTATTGGCGCCCAGAATAGGGAACCGGAAGTAGGGCGTGAGCGTCTTGAGGGTGTTGAGATAACCGCCTTTCTCGGCCGGCGTCTGGGCCTTCAATGCCTCTAAATCAAATGACTCGGCAGGCGGATACCGGGGAGAAGAGAACTCATCAAAGATGAGTGCCTTACGGAACAGGTTCGTCCCGAGTTTGTATATCTTCTTAGTAGCCGAGTCATAGGCATAGATGCGATATACCTCATCATAATTGGCCACAAAGAATATCCTGCCGTTATGAATTGACGGCGCGGCCTCGGCATAAGGCGTATTGACCAGTTCGGTTGGCCCAAATGTCTTTGGGTCAAGCCGATATATGCCCCAGTTCTGCCAATCCGGGCGGGCTGCGGCAATGAGCGTGTTGCCGTCCACGGCCAACTGGTCAATCAGGAGTTTTGATTTGGCCAGTAATTGTTTCTGGCGGGTCTGGAGCGAGAACCCCCAGATTTCCGAACCGAATCCATCCGGCCCGCCTGACCGGCCGTCAGTTCGGGCAGGCAGGTCTTTGGTATAGATGATTCGGTCGTCCATCACCACAAATGTGCGGAACGGTTCTCCGCGCAGGATTATCCGGTCCATCCCGCTTTTAATGTCCTTGCAGTGCAGGTTGGAGACAATGCCGAATCCGAGATTAGTTGAATTTGCGTAGCCGCGGCGGTATTCAGCCACCGCATAATAGAGTTGTTGGCTGCCGGAGGCGTCCCGGACCAGTTGCGGCTTGCCGTTGAAGAACGATGTCGTGCTGACCAGTTCCTGTTCCTGCGAAGCGACAGCGGAGTCCCGCCCCAAGCGGGGATGGAAGTTGATATCGCGGCGGATAATCCGCTCAAATCTATATGTGTTGTATGCGCCGGCCTTCTTGAACTCGGTCTTGACATAATATAGATATTTGCCGTCGGACATCAGGCGCGAGTATCCGGTCAGTTTGTCCCGGCTGACCTGGGTGCCGTCTGCGGTAAACAGCGGCTGTTTGGATTGATGCGCCTGCCATTCTGACCAGAGTTTATGGAACGATTTGCCGTAGGTCTGCTTAGCCGCATAGTCTATGCCTGTGGCCGGGAACAGCCAGCCAGCCAGCCAGCCGAAGAATAGAGTGCCTTGATTATTTAAGAACTCGTTTAACTTCTCCTGGCCGTAGGTGTCTCTGAGATAGTTCAGGAAAAGTCCGCCGTAGAGATAGACGCCGCCGGAGAGTCCCGGGAAATCCAGCGGCGTATAGGTCATATCCATCAGGGTTGGGAACGGTTTATCTTTGGTATATGCGCCGAATACGGCATCAAAATAGCCGTCGTTAAGCCGTCCTTCATAGGGCGATAGGCGCGATTCGCCGTTAACCGTGATGCCTTCTATAATCCAGCCGGGGACGACTAAGTTGGGCGAGAAGATATTGCCGAAGGCAGTGGTGAGTATGCCCGGCAAGCCGCTGGAGTTGGTGAGTTGTCCGATATGGATGGATTCGTGCACGCCGACCATGCGCCACCAGTTCTCGCCGAAGCCGAGACCGGGCGCGCCGCCGTCCAGTGCGCCGGGCGGATAAATAAAGAGATGGATATTCGGGTTGAGCGAGTCGGCGAACCCGTTGGCCAACGTGCCGATATCTTCCAGCACCACATAGAGTTTGGGGATTTCCTTGCCGCAGTTCTGCTGGACTTTGTCGCGGTATGCCTCCAGCACGGCCAGTGCCTCTTTGGCCTTTTCCTCATAGCCGCTTTTATAGAACACCTCAAAGTGCTCGGTCTTGAGCACCTGCCAATCGGTATCGGCCAGCGCGGAACTAACCGCAAAGACACAAAGAGCACAAAGGATAATTAATTTTAACCGACTCTTTGCTCTATGCTCTATGCTAATATAGTTCATCTAATTCGTCTCCGCCGCCGGGTAGTTTGCCTTCCTTTTGGAGGAACTGCTGAATCAGTTCGCTTTCCCGTTTAGTGTACATCTGCTCTTGTTCGTATTCAAAGTATGCAGATGTCTTGTTTGATGCCAGCGCTTCGGTTAACCCTTGGTTTAGGTTCAGAACGCCCTTGATGATAATGATTTTCTTGTCTTTATCAAGCAATTGATATACGCCGCTGACGGTTGGGACGGACGCGATGCCGGCAGCGGTGAACTTAAGCGCCTCTTTGCCGGGTGGCAGTATGATTGGAGTCAGCCGGAGTCGTATATCGCATTGGAGACAGCGGATGGATTCATCATTTGCCTGTTGTTGGGAATAGCACTTTTCCATCTCGGCGAAACCGGTAATGATTTCTGATATATGTGCTTTACTGCGGGTTAAATTTCCAAAGACTGTCGCCTTGTTGGTATGAGTGTAATTAAATAATATCTTACCGCTTTGTGTCCCCGCCCGACTGGACGACGCCAGTCGTTCGGGCGGGTTTGTGGTGATGGCGGTCCCTGATAAGTATTCAACAACACTTTCAGCCGTCTTGATGCCATCCGCAATGGATTCCACCACGGACGACGGGTTATGTACCACCTCGCCGGCAAAGAAGATGTCTTTACCGGCATCGGCAGGCAATATAGACTTATCAACGGCCTGCCCGATGGCCAGAATCATCACATCGGCTGGAATAGTCTTGGTGACGGACTGATTGAATTTAGGACTGAAGCATTTCTTATCGTCAAAGACCGAAGTGCACTGTGTGAACTCTGCGCCTTTGTCGCTTAACATGGTCGGTCCCCAGGAACAGTTTATGCTGATGCCTTCGCGTTTGGCCTGTTCTATTTCCCATATATGCGCCGGCATCGTATCGGCTGATTCCAGGCAGGCCAGTTGCACTTCTTTTGCGCCCAGACGTTTGGCCGAGATGGCCACATCTATGGCGACATTGCCGCCGCCGATGACCAGCACGCGTCTGCCTGATACCTGTGATTTCGGTTCAGGACTGTTGTGCCGGATTAACTTAAGGAAATCTATTCCGCCCAGCGGTTTGCCGTTCCCGGATAGTTTTAGCATCTTTGGCAGTTGCGCACCGATAGCGATAATGATTGCCTTGAATCCATCCTTGCGCAGTGAATCAATACTGAAGTCACGGCCTAATCGTTGGTTAGTTTTAATCGTCACACCCAATTCAAGCAATCGCTTGATATCTTTCTGCAGGACAGTCGTCGGCAAGCGGTATTCCGGGATGGCATAACGCATCATCCCGCCCGCTTCCGGTTCGGATTCAAAGACGGTGACTGAATAGCCATTCTGGTTTAGGTGATGAGCGGCGCTTAGCCCGGCCGGTCCGGAGCCGACTATAGCTACTTTACTGTCATTGCGAGCGAACCCGACAGGGCGGGTGAGCGTGGCAATCTCGGCCTGTTCAGTAGCATATCGCTTCAACCCGCAGATTGATATTGGTTCATTTACTTCTTTGCGCCGGCAGTTGCTCTCGCACGGATGGAAACACACCCGGCCCAGGACACTGCCGAACACAGTGCGTTCGTGAATGATATCAACGGCTTTTTTATAATCGTTTTTGTTAATGGCGCTGATATACGAAGGCACATCCATATTGATAGGGCAGGCGGCCCGGCACGGAACCGTATCCTTATCTTCGTCTTTATTGAGTAACGCGCCGGTCGGGCAGACCGCCACGCACAAGCCACAGAAGTGGCAGTTGGATTCTTTTAATGTTTGTGACTTACTGCCAACACTGACCTTATTGTCGGTAATATACCCCAACGAATCATCTCCGCGCAGGTTAGCGCAGGCGCGGACACAGCGCAGGCAACTGACGCACAGATTATAATCGCGCCGGATTAGGGGTTCAGTGTCTATTATTGCGATACTCTTGGGCACATAGCGCGGGGTAGACGGACTGATGCCGATGTATTGCGATATCTTCTGGACCTCGCATTTGCCGAACTTCTTGCAACAGCGTTCGTTGACCGGCACGTTGCTGGAGCACTGGGTCAGCGAGCAACCCTGGGACTGGGCGCAGGTCAGGCACGAGTGCGGATGCTCGGCAAGTATTTTGGCCAGGTTTTGTTGCCTGGCCTGCTTGATTCGTTCTGTCTCGGTTAATATTTCAAGGCCTTCAGATACGGTCAACTCGCATGCTTTTTGGAGTTCTGGTTTCCCGGAAACCTCAACCAGACACAATTTGCAACCCAATTCCATTTTCTGTGGTTGGTTTTTTATCTGAGTTGTTCCCTGATAAATCCAATCCGCAATCCGCAATCCCTGCCCGTCCCTGTCTTGCCGGCAGGCAGGCGGCAGGCGGGCGCAATCCGCAATTGGTAGCAGGTCCGGGTGACTGCACAGGTGGGGTATATAGATGCCGGCTGAGAGCGCGGCCTTGAGGATAGATGCGCCCGGTTCTGCGGACACTGATTGCTGGTTTATCTTAAGCGATATCATTAAGCTAAATTTCTATATTATAATGAGGGCGCTGGCAAGATATTTTGGCCTGTTTACCACTGTCCTACGAATAACGAATTCTCTAATTACGAATTAGTAATTCGTCCATTCGTAATTCGTAGGGCTTCGCTATTCGTAGTATTAAGGCGCGTATTTGGCGGCTGGGTCGCTGAATGGCCCCTGTCCGGCCGCGCCGATGCCGGCCACCTTGAACCAGTATTTACTGCCGCTGGCCAGTCCTGTGATGGCGGCGGATGATTCGGTGACATTAGTTTTATGCTTCCAGCTGTTCGGCGCATTGGCGTCTGTGGTTATTTCAACGACGTAACTCCGGGCGCCGCGCACCGGCTCCCAGTTAAGGACAATCTCGCCGTCATTCTGGCCGGCCTTGGCATATAAGTTTGCAGGCGTGGATAACGGGCCAATCGGCGCGATGCGATGCCTGATATTCATTCCGGCTGAAAGTATCTTGGCGTCATTGCCGGCCGAGATATTTTCCACATAGAGCGATGCCTGCGTCAATATCCGGTCAATCTCCTTCTCCTTCTTCGCCTGCAAATCAGTCGCGGCATTGGCCTGCTGACGTAGGGACAGCGCGTTATTATAAACGGTTTGCAGCCCTATCTTTACGGCCGTAATATCGGCCAGGGCCGGATTAGGCGTGACAAAATTCGGATTGCCGGTCATCTTGGTAACAATCAGGGTCGCCAACGCAATCTTATCGGGAATTGGCATGCCCTTGAGACCTAACTTTACTTTTCCCATACTATACCCCCCATTCATGGCAATGAGATTGCTTCACTTCGTTCGCAATGACAACACTAATTACTGAACTCTTGCGAAATGGGAGAAAACTTGATTTTAACTTCATTTAGGGTATTATGAAAACAGAGGGGGGTAGAAAGGATATTATTATGAATATGCCGATAACCGAGATACCCTCCAGTATTAACCGATATTGTGCGCAG
>JACQXL010000079.1 GCA_016208805.1 Planctomycetota bacterium
CCCTGACGGGTTCTCAGAGCGAGAACCCGGAACGGGTAGTTGGCAGTAATTCTCCCGCTCTTTGCGAGTCAAAGAGCGGGGTCAAACTGACACACTATGAAAAGGGACATCCGCCTTTATTGCCAGGATATACTTGGAAGCATTTCCGCAAATGTCCCCCTTGTCATTGCGAGGGCGAAGCCCGTGGCAATCTCACTGGGATTGCTTCGCCTACGGCTCGCAATGACCTCTCGGTTTGGTAGTTAAAACATTAATGAGGTGATTATCATTAATAATAGAGGGAGAAAAGGCCTAACAAACCGGAGGACGCCCCATTACCACAAAGGACACAAAGAGATGAAGCGGAAAGATATTTTCTGGGTACTACTTTTAACCTTTGTGGTCTTTGCCACGTCATACCGACATGGTGTGATGTCTTTGTGGTTAAATGCATTCGCCGTAGAGCCAGCCAAGGTCGGCGAGGTTGGTAAACTCCACGACCAGTCGGCCACGATTACCAAACTACTTGAAGCGATGGAGTCAACCGACAATGTCATTCGCGTCCACGCCTTTGAGGAACTGGTCAATATCGGACTGCCGGTGATTCCGTTCATCGTCAATCACCTCAAGGACAAAAGCGTCTATGTGGAACTGACCCGCCGGATAATGGCCCAACAGGGCCTGACATCGGCGATGGTAGAGCAGGAACTCAAATCCGCACCGTCCGTGACCGACCTCAAGATTGACCGCGATGCGCTGGAAAAATACTTCTACGGCCGCTACCTGGATGCACTCCGACTCTTCCAGCAGGAGAAATACGAGGACGCCAAACGGCTGACTGATACAATTCTCTATCTGGAGGAACGACTGGCCATCAAGGATAAACTCAAGGCCCTGCACGTCCAGTGCGACGAGAAAATACTCCAGGAAACTATTCTCAAGACCGAACTGGTTGCCGCCAAGGCCATCTACGAGACCGGCGACCCGGTTACGATGACCCTCCGGCTGACCAATGCCACCATCCAGCCGATGGAATTACTGCTCGGCCCGAATAATCCGGTGGTTCTGTATATCACCCTGACCACTTATGACCCGTTCGGGAACTATAACTCGGTCAGCCGGATGGATGAATTCGCTCCGGGCGCGGACACGCTCAAGTTCAACCCCAGAGAGACAAAGACCTTCCCGCTGGTCATAGATACCAAGCCGGACGGACGGCCCGGAACGTATTACCGAATCTACCAGATACGGGCCGAAATCAGGCCGCGCCAACTCACCAATATAGAGGCCGCGGCCAAACTCGGTACGACCGAGATATTCCGGAAGATTTCATCGCCGGAAGTGACGCTCAAATTCTTCCCGCCCGATGTCGGGCCGGTGCTCAAAGACCCGCTCGGGGCGCTCCAGCAGGCCCTGGCCGGCGGCGTCCCGATTGACGTGTTCCTGTGCGCAATGCTGATACCGGACAAAGACAAAGACAAAGCAATGGAATACATCTTCAATAAACTCCAGAACGAGAAAGATGAAACACTCAAAAAATGCTTGCTTAATTGCCTGAAACATATTACTAATCTACCATTTGAACTGGACGAGAAATCCTGGAAAGATTGGTGGAAAACAAAGACGAAGGGAAACCATTAACCTTACCACAAAGACACCAAGAACACAAAACCTCTCGTATGGGGAAGACTTATTCCCCTCTTGAGAGGGGTAGGGGTGTGTAAACAATTCCGTCTTGACACACCCCTAAATCCCCTCTTGATAGAGGGGACTTTTTATGAAAGACGTAGCCCAACAACTTGAGATAATCAAACGCGGCACGGTGGCGATTTATTCCGAATCGGAACTGAAAGAACGTCTGACTAAATCCAAACCGCTGGTGGTGAAACTGGGCGTTGACCCGACCGCGCCGGATATCCATCTGGGACATACGGTCACGCTCCGGAAACTGCGTCAGTTCCAGGACCTGGGACACCAGGCGGTTCTTATCATCGGCGATTTCACCACGCTTATCGGCGACCCGTCCGGCCGGGACAAGACCCGCCCGCAACTGGCCACCGAGGATATTGAACGCAACGCCAAGACCTACTTTGACCATGTCGGCAAGGTGCTCAATCTCAATACACTCAAGATTGTCCGTAACAGCACATGGCTGAGTAAACTGACATTCCTGGACATCATCAAACTGGCCGCCCAGGTAACCGTGGCCCGGTCTATTGAGCGCGACGATTTCGCCCAGCGGCTGGCCAATAAGACCCCTATCGGACTGCACGAACTGCTCTATCCGCTGATGCAGGGCTACGACTCGGTGGCTATCAATGCCGACGTGGAGCTTGGCGGGAATGACCAGACCTTCAACCTGCTGGTCGGCCGTGATTTGCAGAAGTCGGCCGGACAGCCCCAACAGATTGCCGTCACGTTACCGATGCTGGTCGGGCTGGACGGGACGGATAAGATGAGCAAATCCTTGGGCAACTATATCGGCGTGACGGATGCGCCGGATGATATGTTCGGCAAGGTGATGTCCATACCGGACAAACTGATGAAGGACTGGTTTATCCTGCTGACCGAGGTGCCGGCCGTAGAAGTAGAAACGCTCTGTTCCGGGAAAACCCATCCGCGCGATGCCAAGGTCCGGCTGGCCAAGGAGATAGTCACATTCTACCACACCGCCGCGGATGCGGAGTCCGCGGCCCAGCGGTTTGACGCGGTATTCTCACGCAAGGAGATACCGGATGATATCAAAGAAGTCCCTGTGCCGGAGCCGAAAATCTGGCCGCCCAAACTGATTGTCCTGTGCGGCGCGGCCAAGAGCAATAACGAGGCCAAACGGCTGATTGAACAGGGCGGCGTAACCATTGACGGCGTCAAACTCACCGACCCGGACAGCCACATTGAAGTCAAAGACGGCCAGGTCCTCAAGGTCGGCAAGAAGAACCGGTTCTACCGGCTCAGGGTAAATTACAACCACAAATGAACACGGATGGACTCCGATGTGGCGCCCCCCGCTGAAGCGTGATGGTGCGTTAATAGTTACGCAGTGTTACTTGACAAGGCACTGGTGATTTGGTAATCTCAAGTTAATTAGGGAGTAGTGAAGCAAAAAGGAGAAAGAATATATGCGTAAAACAAAATGGATTATTGGCGTATTATTGGTCAGCCTAATCCTTACCGGTTATGGCTCTTTTGCTATATCTGAAGGAGTCAGTGGTCGGGTGTTTGATAGCGCGACCGGCAATGTGATTAGCGGTGCGGTAGTAACATTAATCGCGCTGGATGGCGGGGCAATCACCCCTACGCCGCCGTCCGATACCACCGGCGCCAATCCACAGACCGTCAGTTTTAATGGTTTCTCCTGGCTTACCGAAACCGGCAAAGAGTATCAGTTAAACGTATCCGCCGCCGGTTACAAGTTCCCGACCGCCCAAACCACCTGGCAATTGGACTGGACAAGCAAAGGATTTACAGATACTTCATCAGCCGATGCGTTCCGCGGCTGGCGCTGGACCCAACCGGCGGGCAGTATAACTGTAGATATCCCGCTTGACCCGCCGTATTTTTACCTAAAAGCAGATACCACCGGTGAAGAGACATTTACCCCAAGCCAGACCAAGACCATCACGCATCACATCTATTGGGACGAAGGCGCGGTTCCGCCCGGGCCAGTCCGGCCCGGGTTATATTGTCAGCACGCACTGGTATTTCTTTTATGGCGAGCCGCCGGTTAATGACCCAACTCAGGTGGCTTATAGCGTAACCTTCCGGGCCAAGCCGGTCGGCGGCACGACCAACCTGAATTACAGCATTATCGGCAACCAGTTCCTGACCGGCCGGGCGATGCGGATTATCCGGGTGCCGGCTAAAATCCGGTTACTGCCCAAAGCCCCGTCAAACTTATCGGCACTGCCTAATTCTTCATCAGAGATTTTACTCTCCTGGCAGGATAATTCGGATAATGAAAAAGGGTTTATAGTGGAACGCAAAACCGGGTTAAATGGAACTTATGCAGAATATATGTTTGTTAGTCCGGTAGTACTTACACCCGCACCATCAATGGTATATATCCCTGATACAGACCTTTTAGCGGACACGACCTATTATTACCGGGTCAAGGCCTATAACGAGGCCGGCAATAGCGGATATTCTAATGAGGCCAATGCCACGACCCTTTTAGAGACGCCGACCGGTTTGACCGCCACGGCAGTTTCTATCTCGCAGATAAATGAGGCGCCCGGTTTTAAGCCGATTGCCACGGTTGGCCAGAATATAACCACCTTCTCCGACAATAACCTTTCCGTAGTGACCCATTATGAATACCGGGTAAAGGCATATAGACAGACCAACTCCAGTTACTCATCCGAGTCAGCCGGGGCGGTTACTCATCCACTCACTGTAGAATATCTGACGGATTTGGTCACGCAGTATTACCAGCAAGGGCAGATAATTAATTATGGAGTTTATCAATCATTGCTGGCCAAATTGTCTGCGGCACAGCAATCAGCCAATGACGGTAACTTAACGACTTATACGAACCAACTTAATGCGTTGATTAATCAATTAGCGGCCCAGAGCGGCAAACAGATTACCGCTCAGGCCGCCGCAACCTTAAACCAGTTGACCCAGTCAACACAACAACCTGGGGTGAAAATAGAACACCTTGCCCCTAAAGACAGGATGGACAAACCCGTCCCTCAGACATCCATCCCTTATATTCCGGAAGCATTTACGATGACATATCAGGCGACTATTACTGCAACCAATATAAGCGGAAGTTATAGTTGGGTAGTCAGTTCGTCTGATATCAGTAAAGTAACGAGTACCGGCCCTTTATCAGGGACGATTACGCCGGGGGCGAAGGCGCCAGCCATTGATGTCTATCTCTCATCTACGG
Source organism: Planctomycetota bacterium (assembly GCA_016208805.1). Lineage (GTDB taxonomy): Bacteria > Planctomycetota > MHYJ01 > JACQXL01 > JACQXL01 > JACQXL01. The sequence continues at coordinate 4,871 of JACQXL010000079.1, forward strand.
ATACGGTTAGATTAGACTTTGTCTTTACCCCGACCACGACCAACGAAGCGCCTATTTCCGCCACCCATTCCGCTGAAGGAGTACGAACAGGATTTGCAAAAAATTTCCTTTATCCTTCTATTGACAGAGTGGTTGCTGTAACAATTACCGATTTAGTTGAGACATCTACTCATTTTGGGTGTAGGTCTGATGTTACTATTAGCACTACCGGCTATGCCGCAGATTGGAAATTGGGCTATCTCCAGAATGTTATGTCATCTACAGCAATCGCTACATATCATCCACCGGTAACGCCAACTACAATGTTTATTAAGGAAAGCGATTTATCTGCGCTTGACAACCTGACTCATGATGTCCCGGATATTGAAGGGGTCAAACCTTTTACCTCAACAGGCCAATTATTAATAGTATTTCATAGTGACATTATCGTCCTTGGGGTTCCCAGACAAAAAGATGGGGTTTTCATAGAAAGAATAGACTCCCGCGACCATATCATTACCTGGTTAATTGCCAGGAATATCCGAACGGGCGAAATTAGATATCTACACTGGTGGGAATGGGTGATTTCCTACACGGTTAAGTTTGATACAGAAGGCAATTATTTAGTAGAGGGATATACTTTGTCCGAGGGGAAACCAACCAGAGAGGGTGCCGGGAAGGGGCAATGGCCGCCTACCCCAAAAGGAACACCAAATCTTAATCCGCCACTCGCTAATGACCTGTGGGAAGAAATAAAATAAATTATGAAACCATTTTTTGCTGCAGTTGTTATAAGCATTATTCTTGCCGGCATTCTCATTATTGGATGCAACCGACAGAATACATCTCCTCTTAAGGATGACTGGCATCAGGATTTTACGACATTTGCAAAATATGACGATGCCTACTGGGTTCTATCGCGTTGCGCTTGGCAGGAGATAGATTACGCCATAGAAGAGTCCGAATTCTGCGCCATTGCAGAAGTAACAATAACCAAAGATACTCATGATGATATGAAGCCCTACTATAAGAAAAAACCAATCTGGCAGCGAGAAGGCAAATTGAAAATTAAATCTCTTATTTACGGCAATCCTGAAACAGGAGAAATACCGTTTTCATATAAATATGGTCGTAGAACTCCCAAAACCCCCTGGTCATTTTTGCGTTCTCCGGACGACCCTGCCGGATGCGGGCTTACTCTTTATGCAGGCGGCCCAACATCAATCATCCTGGGTAAGGGAAAAGGCGAAAAGGTTACACTTCTAAGAGCCGTGGATGAGTCAGCCGGACTTATTTCATCGCAAGCGATTAAGGCAATGAAAGAATTAATGAATCTTGACCCCCGCGAATTTCAGGACCAACGCCAGAATTTACTGCTTCACTCCGGCAACCGCGAACTACTACTCCATCTCTTTATCAGGACGATGCGTAAAGGAAATATGGGCGATACCGTTGAGTTTATTAAAACACTCGCTTCTCAAGGACTGGACACGCCTGAACGCAGGTTTTTGGCCGATGGTATGGCGCTTTTTGTGCTCTGCGAGTTTAACAATACTCCTTCCAATTTATATACCCTCCAGGAAAAAACTAACGATGCACAGCAGGAGATATTAATAGATATTGTTTCACAGGATTTATCCCGCGTAACAAATCTGCCCGAAGGAATCAGGCATCTAAAATTAATGGGTTGGTTTTTTTATGTATTATTATCAATGCCTGAACCATATGACCTGCATAAGCAAGTAGAATCAGCATCATTTATTCCCTCTAAAGGAATTATGGATAAGGATGTTACTAAGTTGAAGGAACGACTTCGGCCAATCATCCTATCCCTTTCCGAGAAGTTCAAGAACAATAAAGACTCTCCCGAATGGCGGAAGTGGGTCAATAAAATCTTCTCGGTGGAGATCCTAGTATCGGTGTGACTTATTAAATAAGCGAACAACACCACCGCGCTCAGACGGCGCTGAAGGAACTGGGTATAGACGAACCGGAGAATTAATATGCCCTATCCACATCAATATATCAAACTGACCGATGAAGAACGGAAGATTTTAGAAGCCGAGATAAAAAAGGCAGTCGGGGATACCAGCAACAAAAGGCGTCGGCGTTTACAGATTCCCTATCTTTCAGACCAGGGCTGGACTTTCCGGTCGATTATGGCCAACACCAAATTTTCATATGCCACCGTGCGCCGCTATATCTATCGTTATAGGAAAGATGGGCTAAAGGCCTATATTGTCTCCTGCGGACCCAGCGCTTCTACTCGCAAAGAGCGGGGTTAAAAATGAGCACCTTCAGGAATGGTTTTCACCACCATCGCCCGAAAACCCGCATAAATACTGCTATCGGGATGAGCACCTTTCCTAAGCCCAAAACGGCTAAACAAGCATAAAAACGCTTGAAATGATTGTTTAACCTGAAAATGAGCGCCTTCGGAACACCCCCTCAAAAACAACCATCCGGGAAAATCTTGACTTCCATAGAGCGGTTCTTACATCTCATTAAACAACAATGTATTGTGATGAGATTATTTTTACTCTTTTGGCGGAATTATTCTATATGTAAGGGATGGGGGGGTGGGTACCCCACCCCTACGGGGGTATCTGGGTGGAACGGGTCAGGCAGGATTGGGGAACGGGTCGGGCAGGATTAGGGAACGGGTCAGGCAGGATTGGGGAACGGGTCGGGCAGGATTAGGGAACGGGATACGCAAGATTAGAGAACGGGGTAGACAGGATTGGGGAACGGTATAGACAGGGGTGATTTAAATCTTACTGCCATATCAAACGGACGCAGATAAACGCAGAGGCTTCGCCTACGCAGATTATAGGTATTTTTTACTGGTGCGCCAAGCGGTCTTCCAGATGGAGTTTTATGGCATCCTTTATATTCTTGAGCGTGGATTCATAAGTACCGCCCTGGGTATAACACCCCTGCAATTCCGGACAAAAGGCAAAATAACCATCACGGTCTTTTTCTATGACTACCGAGAATTTGAATGTCTTCATAACGTGTCTCCTTGACAATTGACAATAGATTGTTATAAATTGTGGTTATTGTCAAGATTAATCCGTGTAATCTGTGGCTTACTTGCGATTCCCTAAAACAAAAGATGAAATGATCATCTTCTGGATATTGGATGTCCCTTCCACTATCTGGAACGACTTGGCATCGCGGAACATCCGTTCCACCGGGTATTCGGACGAGAATCCGTAGGAACCGAATATCTTGACGGCCAGCCCGGTGGCCTTGACGGCCGTCTCGGCCGCAAAATACTTGGCCGTGGATACCTCCAGCGTGTTGCGCTGGCCCTTGTCCTTGAGCCAGGAGGCGCGATAGACCAACAGACGGGCTGCCTGGGTCTCCACGAACATCTCGGCTAACTGGTCCTGTATCATCTCAAACTCGGATATCTTCTTGCCGAACTGCTCCCGTTCGTTGGCGTATTTGACCGCGGCATCCAGCGCGCCTTGCGCCACACCGACTGCCCTGATGGAACAACTCAGTCTGGTGTTATCCAGCATTGACATACAAATCTTGAATCCGTCACCCGGTTTGCCCAGCAACGCATCCTTGGGTATCCTGGCGTCCTCAAATATAATCTCGCCGGTCGGGGCCGAGTGCAATCCTAATTTGGTCTCTATCGGACGGGTGGTAATCCCCTTTATATTCTTCAACTCCACCGCGAATGCGGACATACCTTTATGCTTGGCGGCCGGGTCGGTATAGGCATAGACGATGCCGACATCGGCCACATGGGCGTTGGATATCCAGGTCTTGGTGCCGTTCAGCAGGTAATGGTCGCCTTTATCCACGGCCAACGATTTCATTGAGGCGACATCGGAGCCGGAGTTGGGCTCGGTGATGGCGAAACAGCCCATATACTCGCCGGAGACGAGTTTGGGCAGGTATTTCTTCTTGTGCGCCTCGGTGCCGAAGTTGAGAATCACCTGGCCCGGCCCGATGGTCTGCATATTGAAAGGCAGTCCGTACGAAGCGCTGACCCGGGCGACTTCCTCGTTCATTATCAGGGTGGACAGGAAGCCCAGGCCGGTGCCGCCGTATTGCTCGGGCACCACGCCGCCGAAGAAGCCGAGTTCGCCCATCTTACGGACTATTTCCGGACGGAATTTATGCTCCTTTTCGTCCTTCTCCATTATCGGGGCAATCTCTTTCTCGGCAAAGTCGCGCGCCGTCTTCTGCATCATCAATTGCTCTTCGGTCAGTTCAAAGTCCATAACTCGCTCCTTTCTCTCGCTTGTTTAGTCAAGGATTGTCACGCATAGTCATTTATTGTCATATAGTGCGGCTGTTAGAGTGTCCCGATGTAACATCGAGGCACGAGTTACAGCCGACTATAGATGGCAGTAATCTTCACAGACTGCCACCTACAATTCTTGACTACTTCATGACTAATTTTGACTATACTTGACCGTCCTTTTACTGTCAAGGTTTTAAGGTGGCAATGATGGGCTGGAGCGCCTGGCGGGTGAGGTAGCGCAGGACCGGATATTGGCGGATGGTGGCGGCAACAGGCGGGCTGTATTTGTAGTAAAGATAAACATATTTGCGGCCGATTGGGTTGGTCAGCAGACGCCTGTCCCTGAAGTTGCGCAGGATGTCAATATCGCGGGCGAACGGCGTGCCGTAGGCGGCCGTGGCAATAGCGCAGAATGCCCAGCCCTTGTCCATCTTCATCCGAGCGCTCTGTCCGGTTATCACAGGCACATCAGGATATTTGCCGACCACCGCGAACACCCCCAGGTCGGCCGTCCAGCCGCTGACTATATTGTTCTGGCGGTCAACCACCTGCCCGAATATCGGTTCCCATCTGCCGCGGGTTGTGGAATAATTGTAGATGCGCAGGCTGGATTCAGCCAGTTCGCTGGTGCCGTCAATGATGCCGTCGTTATCTACATCCGGATACGCCATCTTGACCCGGAATGGCTTCACCAGTCCGATGCCGTCCAGCCAGATATTTTCATAGGCGACAAACTGGTAGAGGTTGCTCAATGTGGAAGCCGGGATATTGTCCGTATTTCTCTCAACAATGAGATTCCCGTCAAAGGTGACGCCCTGATAAGGCACCAGTACGGTGGCTTCAGGGTATTTGGTGACCTGATAAGTAATCTCACGATAAACCTTTGCGGTCTGGGTAATAGAACTGTTGTTGACCTTCAATTCAGGCGAACCGGCATTCTTCTGGATAAATACCCGTTTCTGGAGTTGCCCGGCGCTCCAGTCGGAGTAAGTGTACGCCGGCACTTCCAAATTCGCCACGGCCACCACCTCATACCAGTCCAGCGTGGCCAGCCGCTGCATATTG
>JACQXL010000080.1 GCA_016208805.1 Planctomycetota bacterium
GTAAACACAAATTATGTGACAGAAAGATTTGACAGTTACAGCCCTTAATGTTACTTATGCGATATGTGATACGGGATGCTGGTTGAACGAGATGCGATGCGGGATATGCGAAACGGGATTTGAGATATGAGGAAAGTTCTTCTGGATAAGGGCTACCGGATAGAAAAGGGCGTGGTGGTTGGTTATAAGCCGGGCCGAACCATTGCCGACACTACCCTCCAAATCGGTAAGAACGCCCATATCCGCTCCGGCACCGTGATTTACGGCGGCTTCACCTACCTTGTAGATATTTTAGGACTTCTTTTATTTGCGGTTTTAGATTAGGGATGTCTTCTTTAACGACTTTCCAAACGCGTTCCAAATTTACCCCGAAATAGAAATGTATCATTTTATCGCGCATACCGGCGATGTCTTTCCATGGAATTACAGGATATTTCTTTCTTAGTTCCTGCGGCACATTCTTGGCCGCCTCGCCTATTATTTCAATACATCTGGCTACAGCGAAATTGGTTTTTGCGTCTTTTATAAACTCGTTATAGGACATCTGGTTGATAAACCGTTCGGCATTAGACATATTCGCAAGCATATCCTTGATATATAAAGAAATATTCCGTTTCATATGTAAATAACTTTTTTTAATATGCTTTGCTTGAGTTCAGAACGAATGTCTTCTCTAGGTACGAGGTCAACTTTTACGCCCAATAACCCTGAAATATAGTTTTCAATGCCCACTAATCCCAAAAGACTTACCGGCTCTTCAATATCAACAAGCACATCCAAATCGCTATTCTTTTTTTGCCGGTTATTTGCATAAGAACCGAAGATACCTATTTTTTTGATTCTGTATCTGGATTTTATTTCGTTTTCGTGCCGCTTCAACGTATTTTTGATTTTAGATAATGTCTTCATAATCCATTCTCTTAAATAGTCATTATCAATATTTTCCGGGTGAGTAAAATGTTATATTATACTTGCCTGATGTCAATGAAAATATTAAATTAACCGATTATGAAGAAAGCATCCCTGGGCAAAGGGTATCAGATAGAAAAGGGCGTGGTGGTCGGTTATAAGCCGGGCCGCACCATTGCCGACCCCGTCCTGCGTATCGGTAAATCAGCCCATATCCGCTCCGGCACCGTGATTTACGGCGGCTCGACTATCGGCGCTAACCTGGAAACCGGCCATAATGTGGTCATCAGAGAGGAGAACCGCATCGGCGATAATTTTGCGGTTTGGAATAATTCGGTCATAGATTACGGTTGCCAAATCGGCCATAATGTCAAGGTCCATTCCAATGTTTATATCGCCCAGTTCACGACCATAGAGGATAACGTCTTTATCGCGCCGGGCGTATCCATCGCCAACGACCTGCATCCGGGTTGCGCCTTTTCCAAGAAGTGTATGCGCGGGCCGGTTATCAAAAAAGGCGCCCAAATAGGCGTTAATGCCACCATCTTGCCGTTTATTACCATCGGCGCGGGAGCGGTTATCGGCTCAGGTTCTGTGGTAACAAAGGATGTGCCGCCCCATAGCGTGGCCTGCGGCAACCCGGCACGGGTAATCAAAAAGACCAAAGATGTTCGGTGCGTAACCGGTTTAACGAAGAAACCTTATCAGTAAACAGATTAAACGGATAAATCAGATTTAATTTTAGTTCAATCAGCTAAATCCGTTTACTTTAATATGATTTCACAACGGGAACGGAGCCATAAGGTTTGGTTGCCTGTTTGCCAAACAAGGCACCCTGGCCGGGCATATCCATATTTTTCCATACCTGCTGGTCATCTGGCTGGCGGCCTATTATTTCGGCGGGCTTTATGATGCCCGGCTGAAAGGGGCCGAGGAGTTCCTGGCGTTGGTCAAAGGCGTGGTCATCGGGTTTTTGCTCTCGTTCGCGGTGCTGTTTTTCTACCGCGAGTTTTCATACTCCCGGGTCGCATTTGTCCTGTTCGGCGGTTTGGCCGTTATAGTTGGGTTTACCTGCCGGATATTCTTCAGGTGGTTGAGACTTCACATACTCCAGAAATCAGGCAGTTTGAACAGGTTGGTGATTGTCGGATATAATAAAATAGGGCTGTCATTGGCCGAGGCAGTGGCCGAACGGCCGATTGGGTATGAACTGGTTGGTTTCGTGAACGATACCTTCACCGCAGAGGCGCAGAGCGCGCAGAGTGTATTGGGACGGGTTGATGAATTGCCGACGATTATTACCACAAAGGATATTGATGAGGTCTGGATAGCCCTGCCTGATGCGCCCAGGGATAAGTTGAAGCAGTTGGTTGAGGTCTGCCTGCAGGCGAAGGTTTCATTCCGAATCGTGCCGGACCTCTATGAGGTGATGCTGGAATGGATGCGGATAGACAGCATCAACGGTATTCCGCTCATCGGCGTCAAACGTTCCAATATCACCGGCTTAAATGTCCTGATTAAGCGCCTGCTGGACATTGTTTTTTCATCACTGCTGATTATTATCAGCGGATTGCCGATGCTGATTATCGGCATCCTGATTAAACTGACCTCGGCCGGGCCGGTATTTTTTATCCAGAAGCGGGTAAGCCGGAACGGCAGGCGTTTTGCATTCCTCAAGTTCCGCACGATGTATCATAACATTGACCGGACCAGCCATAAGGAATATACCGAGAAATGGATTGAGGGCAAGACCGCAGTCAGTCCCGCACTTATGCGGGGCAAGACAGGCATAAAAGATGAGAGTGGACAGATGACAGAGGAAAGTAATGAACCGGTGGTGCACAAGATGACCGATGACCCGCGCATCACGCCGGTCGGGCGTTTCCTGCGCCGGTTCAGTCTGGACGAACTGCCCCATTTGAGGAGATGGTTAAACTGGATATCTATTACATTGAGAACTGGTCGGTGATGCTTGATTTGGACATCATTTTCAGGACGGCTTGGGCGATGGTCGGACGCAAAGGTTATTAGTTTACCACAAAGACACAAAGCGCACAAAGATGGCTCATATTCTCAAAGATTTATTTTACGCGGTTGTGGATTTGGTTTATCCGAGGTATTGTTTGTCCTGTTACAAGAGTCTGCGAACGACAAAGGATTTTTATCTCTGCGCTGAGTGCATCAGCCGGATTGATTATATTAACCAGGCCAATACCTGTCCAAAGTGCGGGATGGATATGGGTCCTTATACCGGCGGACACATCGTCTGCGAGGAGTGCCATCGCCACCCGCCGCGGTTCACGCGCGCCTTTGCGGTGGCCAGGTACGACGGCATAATGCGCAATGTTATACTTGAATTTAAATATAGATATGGTAAGGTGTTAACCAGGCCGTTAGGCGGTTTAATGGTTGATGCTTTCAACAAAACAGCCAATGGATTAAAAGAGAAAATAGACCTGGTTATACCGGTGCCAATGCATCGGTCTAAACTGAAGAAGCGGGGGTTTAACCAATCGGAGTTGTTGGCCCGTTATATTGCCGGGTCGCTGGGGATTGGTTGTTCTGTTGGTAATCTTGCCAAAGTAAGGCCGTCGGCCGACCAGGCCGGGCTGGATGCGGCGGCCCGGCGCGAGAACCTCAAAGACGCATTCGCGGTCACTAAGCCGGATGAGGTAAAAGACAAAACGATATTGCTGATAGACGATGTCCTGACCACCGGCACGACGGCATCCGAGGTGGCCCGGACGGTGAAACGGGTCGGGGCGAAAGAGGTTTATGTGTTGGTGCTGGCCCGGGGCGGATAAATTTACCGCAGAGGCGTAGAGATCGCAGAGAATGATAAGAAGTCATATAATTTTTGCCATAGTATTAACGTTATGGACGGGGAGCGCCTTTGGGGCGACGACGGTGCTGGTTGACACCGGATTTAATAATCCGGCCGATTCGTATGAACTCAAAGGCGCGCTTAATGTGCCGATACTCCAGTTCACGGTCTACAACCTGCCGGGCGGTTCGGATAACGTCAACTTAAACAGCATCAGGATAACCGCCGGCGGCACGGCAAACGATGTCGCGGCCATAACGGCGGCCAAATTGGTTCTGGATGCCAATGAGAACGGGCTTTATGATGTCGGCGAATCTGTTCTGACCGGTGCTTATAGTTTTGGGACTGATAACGGAATAGCCACATTATTTCTGACCACACCGCGCACCATACTGATTGGCGAATATGAAACGTATTTGGTGGTTTGCGACATCAGTAATAGCGTAACCAGCGGCGAGACGATTTCGTTAACTATTGCTGGTAACGGCGATATCAACTGCACGGAGGAATTTTCAGGTAATCCGGCGGTGGGTACCGGCGCACCGGTGATGGGCAACGTCAAAACCGTTCGCGAGGTTACCGCAACAAATACTGCCGGGCCGGCTCCGTTAAAGGTTAATTTAAACTGCAAATTCGGAGCGGGCGGTTCGGTGATGCTCTACCAATGGGATTTTGATTACGACGGCATTAGTCTTAATCCTGACTATTTCAGTATGCTCAGCGGAAATTGTTATTACACTTATACGCAGCCGGGCAACTATACGGCGCGTGTCAGAATCATCCGTAGTGACGGCAACATCTTGGAGCGCGATATTGCGATTAATGCGACGCTTCCGTCCGACCCGCCGGTGATTAACACGATTTACACCACGCCGGCCTTGCCGTCCGGTCCGGCGCCGTTGACCGTAACCTTCCGGGCAGCAACCAAAACAACTTCGGGCAGAATTACCGTATATTCTTGGGATTTTGACGGCAACGGCAGCATAGATTTTGCTTCAACCGTTACCGATACGGTAACGTATGCTTACACCAGGAGTGGACTTTATCCGTCCACGCTTTTTGTGGAGGACAGCAACGGCCTTGGCGCAGAATACTCAGTCTGGGTCACGGTCCAGTCGTCTGTTTCAACGGCGCCGACTGCCAATATCACCGCGCCGGCCAGCGGCGCAAGCGTGATGGTTGGTGATACACTATTGTTCAGCGGCAGCGGGACAGCCGGCAGCGGCGGCGTTGTCGCCAGATATGAATGGGATTTTGACGGCGATAATGAGATTGATATCGCTACTACCGCTGCAACTGATGTATCTTGTGCATATCTGGCCAGCGGAAGTTATACCGCCAAACTCCGGGTCACGGAAGAGCCGTCTTTGCTTTCGGCCGAGAAGACGATTACGCTCACGGTTAGTGCGCCTACCACTACGAATATTGCGATTATCCAGCCGGGCGTTCAGGAGCCGGGCAAGCAGGGCTTAAGACGAAAGGTTAACGGGGTGGTGACGATTCAGGCGGCAACGATACCTGCTTTAGTAAATCCGACACAGGGCAACAGCGTGGATTTGCGTTACCGGCTGGTGGACGCTTCTTTGCCGGATTCGGCGATACCGACCGCACCGGCGCCCTGGGACGGCAGTTGGCAGACCGTTGCCCTGGCGCAATCATCTTTACCGCTTTCAAGTATCAGTTATGCCGGATTCACTACGACCATTGATACTTCGTTTTTGCTTCCCAATAACTGGTATGAAATTATCGGCGTTACCAATTATAATGAAACTGATATGCTTTACGATGCCTGGAATACGGACAGCCCTGATAAGCGTGTCTTTATCTATGTTGACCCTATTACTCCGGATGTGCAAGGCGACATTACGCAGTCTACTTACAAGGTATCAACCCGGGGTATCAGCACGCTCAATATCAGGATTCCATATCAGGGAGTATCTGCAGACGGCGATTTGATAATTACGAGTCTGACAGCCACGGATTTTGCTGATTTGGGCGGTGCGGTCGGCGGGCTGACAATAAGTTTAACCAATAGCGCACTATTAACCAAACCGGCTGAGGTGATAATTCCGTATTCTGATAGCAATAATGACGGTGTAGTGGATGGGGCGAATATTCCGGAGACAACACTGGTTCTCTATCGTGAGGACGCGGTATCGGGCTGGATTCCGGTGGCCGGGCAGAAACTTATTACAGACAGCAATGTGCTGATAGGCGTTACGGCGGGTGTGGGCCGGTTCAGGATAGCCGGTATTCCGCCGCCGATGGATATGGTGATTGACGGCTCATCAGGTTTGGGCTCAAGCGGTTCCTTCAGATGCTTTATTGCCACGGCCGCCTTCGGCACGCCGCTGGCTGAAGAAGTCAAGACCCTGCGGCGGTTCAGGGATAAATATCTTATCAAGCACCTTATCGGCCAAAGGTTTGTTGAATCCTATTATCGGATCAGTCCACCACTGGCAAAAATAGTTGCACAGGATGAGCGGCTTAAAGCGATGGCCCGAATTTGGTTGAAACAGGTGGTTGACCTTATTAATATAGAATTATGTCATTGAAATTATTTCTCGGCGTGCTCTGCGTCTCTGCGGTGAGTTCCGCATTTGGTTGGTCTGCCGAGACGCCGCTGGTTGAAGTTGTTGTTTCGCCTTCCTCGGAAATCTTTCTTGCGCCGCTTAATACCGGCGGAAATAACCCTTTGCAGTCGTTGGTTTTGATACCGCCACTGGAAAGCGCTGATACAATTCAAGAGCCGTATGTCAGAAGCGGAGTGGAAATGGTCAAAGGCAACATTCCCGCTAAAGCGGGACAAACGCAGGGCTGGCTTCTTAATTATGATGCCAATTTGATAGAGGCGTTTATTGATATCCGGCATCTGTATTCAGAACGTGTGGAACTGCGGGCCAGAGTAACCGGCGGGGTCCTGGCCGAAGATAACAGCAATATCGTTCTTTCCAAGAATAGTGTCAATTATCTTTCAGGCCAGCGCGGCATCGGCATAGAAAATCTTGTCTTGGGCGCTAAATTACAGCTCAACCAAGCCGATACTTATACCAATGCATTGGGGTTTTACATTAAACTTCCGCTGGCTGACAGTCAGGACTTGATTGATTCGGGCGGGCGCGACATAGCGGTTTCGTATATCCAGACCAATAAAATCTCGGACGAGATGCTGGTTCATTTCCAACTTGGTAACACCTTTATCGGCAAAGAAGATGTCTTTAACAGCCCATCGCGGCTCACCGAAAAAACCGCGCTATTTTACGGCATCGGTGTTGCCTTTATGTATGAAGATGAAATGGCGTTCATCCTGCAGGCACAGGGTAATACCAATGTCTTTAAGAAGATTAAACCGATAGACGCCAACCCGTTGACCATTCAAGGTGGCATCAGATATAGCGACGATGACGAGTTCTTTACGGATGTGGGATTGGGAATCGGCTTGAACGACGCCTCAGCTGATTTCATGTTGTCTATATCAGTGGGGACAGCCTTTTAGAACACGCCTTATGGTTTATTCCAACTCACCACATAATGATTGCCGAAAACATCATTATATACCATATATATCACCGCCACGTTATTCCAATTAACAGAAGATGTAAATACGTGTTCGGTAGTTGCGGGCGGCAATTGGGGCGAATTATAGATTCTGTTTCCCATGGTTTGGCCGTCTACCTGCAACATGATATATTCAATAATTGTCTGCGGGTCTACATTCGCAACAGCCCCGCTTCCGAGTTTATATGACCAGTTAGTTTTCTGGATGGTTCCGTCGCCGTTTAATGTAATGGTCGGAACGGCCAGGATAATATTAGAGATGGCCGATGACTGGTTTGGTATATTAAAGGTTAAGGTGCCGGCATTATAAGTAACGGTATAAACTCCGCCGGGTGGGATGGTCGGGCTGGTTATATAGGGCGAGCCATAGGTGGCGCTATGGGTGTATTTATTCGGCGCCTGGTCGTTAGCGCTGTTTGAAAGCGATGAACCAACTGGACCATTAAAGTAAACCGTATCCGGGAATGTAGAGGTTGAATTATCGGAAACGTGCAGGGAAAACCTGAAACCGGTGATATTTGCCGGCGTCGTAACGGACGGCGTCAGATTACCGCTAAAACTACCGCCCGTAACGAAATACATTACAAACGGTCTATAAAACTTACCGTTCAGGAAATCTATCTGGCCGTCGCCGTCGGCATCGGGAACGTTCTTGATAACTGAGGTAAAGAAGTCGTCGCCCTGGGCGATGGCGGTCTGTTCCTCGGCGGTTAGCGGCAATTCCGAACCAATCGGGTTATGTCCCGGCTCAATAATTCCGCCTGAAGACGAAAGTGCCTGTAAATCAATTGTAGTGATGTTGGTGCCGGAGGCGGTATCAAACTTCATTAAGGGGAGGATGTCTATGCCGTTTTTCAGGGTAAGATAACCCAGGTAATTATTGGCGGCGCCGACGAATATCAGCCCGGTTGGCTTGCCTTTTTCTACGCCGATGGAGAAACTGCGGTCTGCGGCCACATTAGAAACCACATACCGTCCGTCCAGCATAAATGCAATCACCTTGGTAACCAGACTCTGGTCCAGGGCGTATGCCGGTGTGGTGAAAATATTAGAAAAGAATCTGTCAAACCACGGCAGGCGTGTATGCGTGCCGCCGGCAAAGGTGCCGTTAATCTGAACCTCGCTGACGATTACGACACTGCTTCCGCTGGATGGCTTCTTTTCGCTCTTGCTGCAGAGCCCGCCGTAGCCGGTAATCACCACAAAGGACATCCCGCACATAATAAGTAATGTGCGGGACAGGCGCCGGGCACAAAGGATAACCGGGGTTAATCCGTGGTTCTTCATAACGACCTCCTTTTGCTAAATATTGGATTGTCTTGACACTGAAGCGAATCTGTAGTATGAATAACAACGGATTAAACTGATTGTCTTGCTGGCTATCAGATAAATCCGCTGAATCCATTGTAAAAAATAGCGGGGGTGGGATTTGAACCCACGACCTCAAGGTTATGAGCCTTGCGAGCTACCGGGCTGCTCCACCCCGCGATTTCAGATGCTTTAATCTTATATGCCGAACCGCAAAGTGTCAAGCAAAATAGTCAAAACATTCAAGAAAATCGGCTGGGCGTCATATGTGAGCGGTCTCAACACCTCGCATAGCGGCAATATGTCCATCCGCCAGGGAGACAAAATCCATATTACTAGGCGCGGTGCGATGAAAGGGTTCCTTGAGCCGGCGGATATCGTTACCATATCTCTGAAACCGTCCGACAGGGACAAACTGGCATCCAGCGAAGCCAGGATACATCGGGCGATATATAATAAGACCAATGCTCGCGCCGTGATGCACTGTCATCCGCTGATGGCCACGGTGCTGTCATTAAAGCAAGATAAAATCGTGCCGCTTGATGTAGAAGGTAACTGGTTGTTGCCAGAGATACCGGTGTTGGAGTGCCGGGAGCCGACCGGCTCGGACGAACTGGCCCGGAAACTATCGGCCTTATTTACTCGCTACAAGGCCGCGATAGTCAGAAGCCACGGCGTATTTGCCATAGGCGAAACGCTTGATGAGGCATTCAGGTGCGTTGCGGTGATTGAACATTCAGCCTGGATAATATATGATTCTAGATAATAAGAGGTGAAGCCCAGCACTTACTTTGTAAAAGGATGCATTATTTGAAAGTAAATCAATGATGCCATTAGTCATACGCTGATAGACAGTATTAAAGTAAGTGCTGGACATAAGAACCAGTAACGCCCTCCCGTCTTCCCCGTACGGGGGACGGGATGACTAACTGGTTCTAATGGAGTAAAAAGTATGCCAGAAATGACAGATATTGAAGCCGTTAATCGGCTCAAGGATGCGGCCGACCGACTCAAGAACCAGATGAAAAAGGCCATTATCGGACAGGAAAAGGTGCTGGAAGAACTTCTGGTTTGCATCTTTTCCAAGGGACACTGCCTGCTGGTCGGCGTGCCCGGCCTGGCCAAGACCTTGATGATGAGGACATTAGCCCAGTCGCTTTCGCTGACTTTCAACCGGATTCAGTTCACGCCGGATCTGATGCCGTCTGATATTACCGGCACCGACATCATCCAGGACGACCCGAATACCTCCGGCGGGCGGTGTCTCCAGTTCATCAAGGGACCGGTCTTTGCCAATGTGATTCTGGCCGACGAGATAAACCGCACGCCGCCCAAGACCCAGTCCGCACTTCTGGAGGCGATGCAGGAACTGCAGGTCACGGCCGGCGGACGCAAATACCTGCTGGAGCAACCGTTCTTCGTAATGGCCACCCAGAACCCGATTGAACAGGAGGGCACTTATCCGTTGCCCGAGGCCCAGTTAGACCGTTTTATGTTTAATATCATTATTGATTACCCGTCGGCGCCGGAAGAAGTGGAGATAATGAAACTTACCACATCGCCCTTTGATGTGAAACTGGATAAGGTCTTGGGCGCCGAGGAGATACTGAAACTGCAGGCGATTGTCCAGCGGGTGCCGGTGGCTGATTATGCGGTTCAATATGCGATGAACCTCGTGCGCCAGACCCGGGTTCATCAGGTTCGCCCAGAGGTAATCGGGCTCACTGCCGAAGGGTCGGAAGGCACGGAGACAATTCCCGATTTTATCAAGCAATGGGTGGCCTGGGGTGCCGGTCCGCGCGCCTCGCAATACCTGATTACCACGGCCCGGGCCAGGGCCGCATTACAAGGCCGGTATTTTGTCACCACTGATGACATCAAGACCGTGGCGTTACCGGTCTTGAGGCATCGCATCATCCGCAACTTCACGGCCGAGGCCGAAGGCATCACCACCGACAAGATAATCGCTAAACTGATTGAGATTACCCCCGCACTGGAGTCCAGAGATGGAAGATTATCGCAGGTACTTGAATCCGCAGGTTCTTAATAAAATCAGCCGGCTTGACCTGAAAGCCCGGCTGGTGGTGGAGGGCTATATCGCGGGGTTGCACCGCAGTCCTTACCGCGGGGTCAGCCAGGAGTTTGCGGCCCACCGCGAATATGTCCCGGGCGACGACCTGCGCCACCTTGACTGGAAGGTCTTCGGCCGCTCCGACCGGCTCTATGTCAAACAATACGAACAGGAAACCAATCTTATCTGTTATCTTCTGCTGGATGTATCCGAGTCAATGTCCTACGGCTCAACCACGGTGAACAAACTGGAATACAGCCGCTATCTGGCCGCGGCCTTGAGTTTCCTGATGGTGCAACAGCAGGATGCGGTCGGGCTGGTCCTGTTTGACCGGCAGGTCAGGAAGACCATTCCAGCCCGCAGTTCCACTCCGCATCTGAACTTGATTCTGAAAGAACTCAGCGAGGCCCAGCCGACTCTCAAGACCGATTTTAAGGCCATCTCGGATGATGTTACCACGCACCTGGCTCAGAAAGGGTTGGTCATAGTTATTTCCGACCTCTTTGACGAGCCCGAACGGATTCTGTCCGGCCTGGAACGAATCAGGGCCAAAGGTCAGGAAGTGATTGTCTTTAATATCCTTGATGAATACGAAGTCAGGTTCCCGTTTGAGCGGATGACCCGGTTTGAAGGGATGGAGGAATACCCGCAGTTATTTGCTGACCCGCGCACCTTGCGCAATGAATACCTTAAAACCCTTGAAGATTTCCTCAGCCGCATCAGGCGCGGTTGTCTGGCCGAGCGGATTGACTATGTCCGGATTTCCACGGACCAGATGCTGGATGTGGCGTTGACGGCCTACCTGGCCAAACGGGAGCGATTGTAAGTAAACTGATTAAGCGGATAAAGCAGATAATCCGATAAATCAGTTTAATCCGCTTACTAAAGAAATGAGTTTTGTCAGTCCCGCCTATTTATGGCTATTGTTGGCTGGCGCGTTGCCGGTGATTATTCATCTGCTCAACCGCCAGCGTTATCAGACCGTGCGCTGGGCCGCAATGGAGTTCCTGCTGGCCGCCTCGCACAAGAACCGGCGCCGCATCCAGATGGAAAACCTGCTCCTGTTGCTCTTGCGCGTGGCCATTGTGCTCGGGCTGGCCTTTACCTTTGCCCGGCCTTATCTCAAGAAACCGGTGCTTAACGCCCTGACCGCGCCGGATACCCACCTGGTGATTGCCATAGACAACTCCTACAGTATGGGTTACCGGGACGGCTCGGCCACCATATTTGAGCAGGTCAAGGATGTTGCCCGCAAACTCATTGATACGCTCCGGGTTGACCGCGGTGACCGGCTGACCCTGATGACTCTTTCAGAATATCCGGAAACCCTGATAAACGACGTCTCGCTGCATATCACCCAGGCCAAAAAGAGGGTGGATGAACTCGCGTTAACCGATTACGCCACCAATATTATGAAAACTCTCGCGCTGGCTGACGACATCGCATCCAAATCAACCGCCTCGCGCACGGTGATTTATCTGGTCACCGATAACCAGAAAACCGGATACAAACATGCTGAAGCCGCAACCGCCACGGCCAAATCGGAATTGAAAATAATAGAAGTCGGCTCAGCCGGAAGGGCTAATCATCAGGTAACCAGAATCTACCCATTGAACCAGTCGGGGCTCATCCTTACCGGCCAGTCGGTTGCTTTTCAGGTTGAGTCCACAAACTACGGCAATAAGGATATCGTAACGGCGGTTAATTTCATTGCCGACGGCATTAAACAGGGCGGTTCCTCGGTTAATATCGGCGCCGGCCGAACCGTTTCGCTGGCATTCAATCACTCGTTTACAGAGCCCGGACCGCACTGGGTCAGGGCGGAGATTGAAAAGGACAATCTGGTAATTGACGACAGCCGCATTTATGCGCTGGATATCAAGGATTCCATAAAGACGCTGATTATCAACGGCGAACCTTCGGCCGAACCGTTTGAGGACGAGGTCGTATTCCTGCGCTATGCGCTTTCGCCCCAACCGGAAACTCCGAACTCTAATATTTCTCCGTATGCGCTCAATATCATTAACGGACAGGAATTTATCTCTACCGAGCAATTGCCGCTTAACAATACGGACGTAATGATAATCGCCAACCTTGA
This sequence comes from Planctomycetota bacterium, assembly GCA_016208805.1. Classification (GTDB taxonomy): domain Bacteria; phylum Planctomycetota; class MHYJ01; order JACQXL01; family JACQXL01; genus JACQXL01. The sequence continues at coordinate 12,769 of JACQXL010000080.1, forward strand.
ATTCATCCCGCCCGGGAAACTCCGCCAGATAGAGGAATGGCTTAATAAGGGCGGCGGATTGCTGATATTCCTGGGCGATAAGGTGGACCGCACGGCTTATAACGATTTATTTGCTAAAGGATTGCTGCCGGCCGAACTTGTTGAAGTGGCCGGCAATAATACCGATACCGTTCGGTTTGACCGGATAGATTTTACCCATCCGGCGTTAACCTTCTTCGGGTCGGTCAAGGAGAAACTTCGGTCACTCTTGATACAAAAATATTATAGTGTGAAATCGGCTGAGGGTTCTCGGGTTCTTATGAGTTATGGCGATACGGCCAACAGCCCAGCGGTCATAGAAAAACCGGTTGGTAAAGGACGGCCATCCGCCGCTCCGAAGCCGCCATCCTACGCTGTTCCGAAGCTACGGAGTGGCGAAGGACAGGAGCTCTGGAATGGCGAAGGATGGCTGATATTGGTAACCACCTCGGCTGATGCCGAATGGAATAAAATGCCGGCCAAGCCGTCCTATGTGATGCTGATTGACCAGTTATGCCGGTATCTGGCCAGCAGTTCGTCCCTGGTGGCGCGCGACCTGTTGCCAGCGCAGACTATCACCTTACCGGCTGGCGAGGCCGGCAACTTCCTGATGGCTACTCCCAAAAGCGGCACGGTTGCATTGCAGGCGCCGAATTATAAGGATACAGCCGATGTCGGCTTATATACACTGGAGCGGCTCACGGCTGACCGGATGACCAAAGAAAAGTTGAGTTATTTCGGGGTCAACCCTGAGCCGGCCGAAGGCGACCTCAGGCGTATCGCGCCGGATGAATTACGAAAGATTCTGAACAGGCCGTTTGAACTGGTCAATGCCAATGCCGGGTTAACCGATGATGCGCTGGCCTCCGGCGGACAGATTCCGCCCCTGAGCCATCTCTGGAAATACCTGATTTATCTGGTCTTAATCAGTCTGGTGCTGGAACTGGTGCTGGCCCAGCGCTTCGGTCGTTTTGCGTGATGTTATGTAAACGGATTGAGTGGAGCTCAACTCCACTGTAACGTCCAGCACCCATCCCGGCGGGATAGGTGCTGGACTAACAGTGAGTAAGAGGAGGTATATTATGCGAAAGATTTTGCTTTATCTAATTACTGAACTCTTGCGAAAACGCATAAAACACCCTTTTTGTCATTGCGAGGTCGACAAAGGAGACCGTGGCAATCTCGGTTTTATGCGGAAAAGACGGGGATTGCTTCGTCGCTACGCTCCTCGCAATGACACTTTGGGACCGTTTCGCAAGAGTTCAGTAATTACCTGTCTGGTGGCCGTAATTGCCATCGGTGCCACGCCCGACGAATTGGTTAAGCAACTCGGCAGTGTCAACTGGGAGGAACGGGAAAAGGCCAGCGACGAATTAATCGCCATCGGACTGCCGGCCAAAACCTCCATAGAGAATGCCCTGAGCAGTTCGGATGCCGAAGTCCGCGCACGCGCTCAGCAAATCAAAACGTTGCTCCAGTGGAAAGAGGCCTTTTCCAGCCGGCTGGACCGGTTCATCAACCAACTCCGCAAAGGCGCCATCACCGAGCCGAACCTGATGCGCGATGTGGTCGTCTTCATCAGCCGTGAAGAATCAGCGCCATACCTGATGACGGAACTAATCAAAAATCCGGCCCAGCCCGTTGCCGTCAAACAGCAGGTGGCTTACGAGTTGAGCAATGTTTATCAGAGCGGTTTCAATAAGATTATCCCGGATTTGATAGAGGTATTCAAGAAGGAAACCGACGAGACCCTCCGTTCATATCTTGTGCGCATCTTCGGCAAGTGCGGCGCGGACGAGCGGACATTCCCGGAGGTACTCACCTGCCTGAAACTGCCCTCCGCGGCCATAAAGGTGGCGGCTATTAATGCCCTGTCCGAAATCGGCGACAATTCTGCCGTGCCGGAATTATTCAAGATTCTCAAAGGCGCTGACACTAATATCAAAAGCACCGCCCTTTATGCGCTGGCTCGGTTCCAGAACGAACAGACCCGGACCGAATTAATGAAGTTTATCAAGGAAGAACCGCAGGGCTCACTCAGGGCCCAGGCCGTCGGTATCCTGGCCAACCAGCCCGACCCCAAACTTATACCGGAACTGCTTGAATTGATGAAGACCGAAAAAGAGCCGGACGTTCTGCGCAACATCCTTTACGCCCTGCAGCGGCATCCGGGCAACAAGACCATTGCGCCGGCGCTGGTCCAACTGGCCAAGACCGTCCCGCCGGCGTTACAGGCCAACTTGCTCGCCGCGCTCCAGGTACTAGGCGACCGCAGTATTATGCCCCAGATGATTGCGATGCTGGAACAGGAAAACGACTATGCCGCGTTCAATACGGTTCTCAATACCGTGCAGGCGCTGGCCGGAGGGCAGAAATTTATGCCCCAGGCCATTCCGCCCGCGCTCAAGCAGGAGGTCCTGACTAAAACAAAAGAATGGTATGACAAGAATAAATGACGAATGACGAAGCCAAAATGACGAGTAACTCTGCGTCCTCCCTGCCCGCCCCGATGTCCATCGGGACGCAGGCGGGTGCGCCTCTGCGGTTAAAAGGGGAATTAGACCGTTGCGCCAAATGCGGCCAGTGCCGCTCGGTCTGCCCGGTCTTTGCCCAGTTGAAGGATGAATCACTGGTCTCGCGCGGCAGGATAGCCGTGCTGTCAGCAAATTCTCAAGATAGCAAGAGGTTCAGAGAGATAATCAACACCTGCCTGATGTGCCTGCGCTGCGAGACAAATTGTCCCTCACTGGTCAAGACCTCTGAAATCTTCAAAGCGGCCCGGGCCGAACTGGCTGATAGAAACGGATTACCGATTTTATTGCGGCTTGGGTTCAGGTATATCCTGCCGCACCGCTGGCTTTATAATCTGGCAATGCGCCTGATGCGCATATTTTCACCGGTAGCAAAGGTAACCTTAGCGCCCATCCGCCATCTGCCGCTGGCGCTGGGTTCGTTCCATAACCGGATTCCCAATCTGGCTAAAGTGTCAGCGTTACAATCCTTATCTATAAATAGAAGACCGAACCTCAGCGTTTTCTGCGCCCCTGCCCGCCCCGATGTCCATCGGGGCGCAAGGGGGTCTGCGGTGAATAAATCACCATCAGTCGCCATCTTCATCGGTTGCGCCATAAACTATATCTATCATGAGGTCTTTACCTCAATGATTGATGTGCTCAAACACCACGGTATCACGCCGATTGTGCCTAAAGACCAAGTCTGTTGCGGACTGCCGGCGTTATTATCCGGCGATGTTGCCACCGCCCGCAAATTAGCATTGAATAACCAGGTCGCTTTTGCTGATGCTGATATCATTCTGACCGGCTGTTCATCCTGCGGCCGGATGCTGGCAGAGGAGTATCCATCGCTCACCGCAGACCTGCCCGCCGACCTGCCCGCCAAAGCATTGGCGCAGGCGGGAGCCCCGGCGCAGGCGGGGGCGCAGAGTAAGCCGAAGATTATGGATGTGATGGAATTCTGTCTGTCCAGTCCGCATCCCGTATCCCGTATCCCGTATCCCACATTCTATCACCGGCCTTGTCACTCAAACTGGAATAACTCTCCGGAGGCGATAAAGTCGTTTCTGCATGAGGTATCTGATTATCAGGAAAATGGTCTGCCGGACCTGTGTTGCGGCGGCGGGGGGCTGTTCAGTTTTAAGTATCCGGCCCTGTCCGAAAAGATAGGCGATACAAGAATGGTCCATCTCCACCGCCAAAAAGGCGAAAATATTCTTGTAACTAACTGCCCCGGTTGTATGATGCAACTGGAATTCCTGATAAGGAAAGAGGGTATCAAGAACATAAAGGTCAAGCACGCGATTGCGATATATAATGAGGCCATGAGACCAGGATAATTATTCCTGTTTTCTTGTGAGTGATGAAAAGGAAAAGAATATGACAGACAATCCTAAATGCGAACCGGAAGATAAACTCAAGCCCGTATTCATTGAGGCGTTCAACCTGGATGACGCCTGGTTCCAGACGGTCAGCCAGATTCTGGACCACGGTCACATCTACACTATAACGAGGGGCAGTTTCAAGGACCAGCGCCGGCTGGAGTTTGACTATGCCTTTGTCCATATCTGCCAGCCGGGGCACCGGCCGATTATTCCGTTGATGCCGGAGGGCTCCAGCATCCCGGCGCCCAGTTCTATGGAATATGTGGAACAATATATGAGTTACCTATTAACCGGCGCCAAACAGCCGGGCGAAGACTACACCTATGGTGAACGACTCACTGCTCAACCTCTTAAGGAACAGACCGGTTCTCTGAATGGACTCATCAAAGAGATGCCATTGCAGGTCAACCAGATAGAAGAGGTTATCAAGATTTACAAGACGCAGGGCTTCGGCACGAACCAGGCGGTGATGGAAATCGGGATGCCCTCGGATATAAAACTGGCCGACCCGCCCTGCCTGCGCATCATAGATACCAGGGTGCGCTACGGCAAACTGCATTTTATGATATACTTCCGGTCCTGGGACTTATGGGCCGGGTTCCCGTCCAACTTAGCCGCACTGCAACTCTTAAAGGAATATATGGCCTCTGAAATCGGGGTTGGGGACGGCGAGATTATTGCGGCCAGCAAGGGCCTGCACCTCTACGAATACACCTGGGAATATGCGATGCAGCGGACTAAGAAGACCGTGCCACGGCTGCAAACACCAGCCAAACAGGCGAGCAAATTAGAACCACTTTGAGCGGAGCGAATTAGTGGTTCTTATCCCGATCCACATCGGGGTAGGAAAAACAATGGCCGGTAAGATGCTTAAATAGTAGCATATTTAAAATGGTGTGTCACTAAAGAAATATTAACGTGGCGTTGCCCGAGGCCAACGCCAAGTTCCTTAGTACAGCCCCACATAAAAGAGTGGTCAAAAAGAGTTAGTCAACGACCATAAAGGTCGTTGTCTACCACACGAATTTGGGGTAGACAACGAGGTTTATCCTCGTTGATTTTTGTTCACCATATTATGTGGGGCTGTACTTAGGGTTTGCTTACGACCAATTTGGAAGACATTCCCAGTCTTTGAACACTTATTACCGGGCATATTTAATAGCGGTCAAACATTCCTGAAAAGAATCTATTATCCGGATTTCCTACTATATCAGGCTGTCTAATAACTGAACTCTTGCGAAATGCCCCCTTTGTCATTCTGAACGGAGCGCAGCGGAGTGTAGAATCTGCGTTCTATGAGGGTTTGGGACGAGATTCTTCGCCCTACGGGCTCAGACTGACACTTTTTGGGTGGTTTATTTCCCATTTCGCAAGAGTTCAGTAATAAGTCCCATTTGTCATTCTGAGCGAAGCGAA
>JACQXL010000081.1 GCA_016208805.1 Planctomycetota bacterium
GGGACTCCGTTCAGAATGACAAAAGGGGCATTTCGCAAGAGTTCGGTAAAATCGGTATTATGTCCCCTCCGACCAACTGGACAGGTATTTGGCCTGTTCATCAGTCAGTTTATCTATCTTCATCCCCAGCGAATCCAGTTTAAGCGTGGCAATCCAGTTCTCAATCTCGGTCGGCACCGGATAGACCTTGGACGAAAGCCGCGTCCCGTTCTTGACCGCATATTCGGCCACCAGCGACTGGGTCGCAAAACTCATATCCATCACCGTGGCCGGATGCCCCTCGGCGCAGGCCAGATTAACCAGCCGCCCCTGACCCAGCACAAAGATACTCTTGCCGTTTTTCAGGATATATTGCTCCACATTCGGCCTGATATCGGTCTTAACCTTTCGGGCCATCTTGGCCAGTTCAACAAGATTGAGTTCCACATTAAAGTGTCCGGAATTGGCAACCACTGCGCCGTTCTTCATCAGTTTGAAATGCTCGCCTCTGATAACGTTGATATCGCCGGTCAGGGTGCAGAAGATATCACCCTTTTTAGCGGCCTCGTTCATCGGCATCACATCAAAACCGTCCATCACCGCTTCCAGCGCCCGTAACGGATTAACCTCGGTGACGATAATTCTGGCGCCCAGCCCGCGCGCCCGCATCGCAAACCCGCGTCCGCACCAGCCGTAGCCGCCCACCACGATAACCTTGCCGGCAAACAGGATATTGGTCGCCCGGATAATCCCGTCTACCGTTGATTGTCCCGTGCCGTAACGGTTATCAAAAAGATACTTCACGGTTGCATCGTTCACCGCAAACATCGGGTATAATAATTTATGCGCCTTATCCATCGCCCTCAACCTGATTACGCCGGTGGTGGTCTCTTCCATCCCGGCGATGATATTATGGGCCAGTTTATGGTATTTGGAATGGACCAGATTGACCAAATCAGCGCCGTCATCAATCGTAATATGCGGCTTTGATGCCAGCGTGCTCTCAATATGGTTATAGTATAGATTCCTGGAAGCGCCCCTGATGGCAAACACTGAAACGCCGTAATCGGTCACCAGTGTGGCCGCAATGTCATCCTGGGTGGAAAGCGGGTTAGAGGCGCACAGAAACACCTCGGCGCCGCCGGCCACAAGAGTGCGCACAAGGTTGGCTGTCTCGGAAGTAACATGCAGGCAGGCCGCAATCAGTTTACCCCTCAACGGTTTCTCCTTACCGAACCGGGCTCTTATCTTCGCCAGCACCGGCATATGGCTGTCGGCCCAGGCCACCCGCCCGCGCCCGAGTTTGCTCAAACGACTGTCTTTTACATCATATTTCTTCATTATTTAATCTCCGTTTCTCTATCTGCGTCTATCTGTGTTTATCTGTGGTTCGGTTTATAAAGCCTTCTTCCCCGCTGATAAGGGCGGGACTCCGCTGCGGCTCCGCAATTTAGCAACCATATCCGTTTTTTCCCAGGTATAATCCGGCAGTTCGCGCCCGAAATGACCGTAGCGCGCGGTCTGTTTATATATCGGACGGCGCAGATTGAGCTTCTTAATAATCCCGCCCGGTGTTAAATCAAAGCTAGCGCGGACTAAATCAATAATCCTTGATTCCGGTATCCGGGCCGTATGGAATGTCTCCACATCAACCGTGACCGGCTCGGCCACGCCGATGGAATATGCGAACTGCACCTCGCAGCGGTCGGCCAGACCGGCGGCCACGATATTCTTGGCCACGTAGCGTGCCATATATGCCGCGCTCCGGTCCACCTTGGTCGGGTCCTTGCCCGAGAACGCGCCGCCGCCGTGCGTGCCCATACCACCATAGGTATCAATCACTATCTTGCGACCGGTCACTCCGGCATCGGCATACGGACCGCCCAGGACAAACCGCCCCGTCGGGTTGGTCAGTATCCGCGTATCCTTGTCCAGCAGATGAGCCGGCACCACCGGTTTGATTATCTTTTCTATAATATCCTGACGGATACGTTTCTGGCTGACATCCGGATTATGCTGCATTGACACGATAATGGTATTGGCCCGAATCGGGTGCTCCTTTTCGTAATCCAGCGTAATCTGCGCCTTGCCGTCCGGCCTGAGATACTTCATCACGCCCTTCTGCCTGAGTTCAGCCGCCTTATTGACAATCTTACGGGCCAGTGTGATGGGCATCGGCATCAATTCTGGCGTCTCGCGGCAGGCATAACCGAACACTCGTCAACGCCCATCGCAATATCGGGCGACTGCTTCTGGATGCACGTTAATACGGCGCAGGTCTCGTAATCAAATCCCATCTTGGCATCGGTGTACCCGATTTCCTTGATGGTCTGGCGGACGATATCCGGAATCTCAACATAACACTTGGTCGTAATCTCGCCGGCCACGATGGTTAGGCCGGTCTTGACCAGAGTTTCTACGGCCACCCGGCCGTACGGGTCCTGGGCCATAATCGCGTCAAGGATGCCGTCTGAAATCTGGTCGCAGACCTTGTCCGGATGCCCCATACAAACCGCCTCTGATGTAAACTCACGCTCGTATCTGCGCATAATTTTACTCCTTTTCTTAAGTAAACGGATTGAACACCCCGATGGCCATCGGGGCGCTTAATCAGTTTACTGAAAGATGATTTTTTATATTTATATCCGTTTACTGTCAAGGATTTGTCCAACAAATTCTATATTCCGGGCAGTCGCCCCCTGTTGATTGGCGATGGTCTTGCGCGCCTGCGCCCCCATCTCAACCCGTAACCCCTGGTTACTGATAACCTCCTTAAGCAATTGGTATAATTCGGCTGGATTGTTTATAATCTTTAACGCGCCGGCAGACTGCAACGCCTTGGCCGGCTCGGCGAAGTTATACAAGGACGGCCCGGTGATAATCGGCCTGCCCAGCGCGGCCGGCTCCAGGATGCTCTGCCCGCCCCGCTGGACCAGCGTACCGCCCACAAAGACGATATCACCCGCGGCGTAGACCTTGGCCAGTTCGCCCATGGTATCCAACAGTAAAATGCGGATTGCGGATTGCGGATTTCGGAGTGAATCATCGGATGTCAATCTGCTATGGCGTAACGATTCTAATCCTTTTGTCTTAATCAATGTCTCGACATCATTGAACCTGAACGGATGCCGGGGCGCTAATATCAGCCGTAGATTGCTAAACTCGCCCTTGAGTTTAATATAGGCATCGAGCAACGACTCTTCTTCCGGGCTATGCGTGCTTCCACCGATAATTACCAACTCCTGCTCTTTAATACCAAATAGATTACGGTAATGGCTCCCCACCTTGTCCTCGTCTGCCAACCCCAGCGAATCGTATTTCATATTGCCGGTATTCTGAATCCGCTCCGGCGCAACACCCAATGCCTCAAACCGGCGGCGATAGTCATCGTTCTGGACGCACAGCAACTTTATCTTATTCAACACCGGCTTGAACAACCAGCGCAGGAGATTATATCTGGCACGGGTATGGTCGGTGATTCGGCCATTGAGCAGGACGGACGGGGTATTCTTGCGGTCACAAGCCAGGATGAAATTAGGCCAGAGTTCCTGTTCCATCAGGATGACTAATTTGGGGTTAACCCGTTTAAGCACCCGGCTGCAGATACAGGACAAATCCAGCGGGAAGAAGAATGAAAAGATATCGGGGTATCGCTTCTTGACCAGCGCCTGGGCCGATGTGGTCAGGGTAGAAATGACTAACCGATAACCCGGAAATTGCGATTGCAGTTGTGGAATGAGTTTCTCACAGGCATTAATCTCACCCACCGACGCCCCGTGCAACCAAACCGTAGCCACAGATTCCACAGATTTAATAAAACCGAATCTTTCTATTAAACCCTTGCGGTGGTAAGCCGAGGTGACGAACTTAAACAGGTAATACGGCAGGACGATAATCATCGCCAGCAGGTAAACAACATCCAGTATTATGCGCATAGTTTAAGCCAGTAAACAGATTAAGCTGATTAATCGGATAAATCCGTAGTCTGGCAGTTCCGCTTTAGCGGAATACTGCCAACTATAGTCGGCTGCAACTTCACAGGCAGCCGAACTATTAAATCCGTATACTAATCTTTTAATTATCATTATCCGACTGGCCCGGCAAGGAAAACCGCAACTCCCCACAAAGACAGAAATAGGACGCAGATTTTCGCTGATGGTCGCAGATAATCTACTACAGGGTGTCCCAAAAGTGTCATTGCGAGCGTAAGCGAAGCAATCCCATTAGGCGGGGTTTTCTAACCCCGCCACCCGTACGGGCGGGACAAGAATGTCCCGCCTATCGGTTTTGCCCCGATGTACATCGGGACTTTTTGGACAGCCTGACTAAATCTGCGTAGTCCCACTGGGGCTCTGCGTTCACCCACAGGGTGCCCAGTGGGCATCTGCGTCCCGTTTCCCGCCTGAGGTGAGTCTGGGAATTCAATCCGCCCAATCGGCTCAATCCGCTTACTATTTCTATACTTGCAGATGTCTCAGTTGTTTATCGGGCACACGAAAGCCAGACCAGTGGACATATTCCGCGGTGGGCAGGTCTTCGTATTGTTTGTGCGTCAGCGCCAGGATGAATCCGCCTTTTATACTCACCTTGCGGTAATGCAGTTCGGCAAAGAACTTGTCATTAGGCATATCGGCGTGGATGCCCGCCTGACCACCAAGCCATTCGGGCAGGCTCCTGAGCGTTTTGAAATCGTGGTAATCCTGTTTGCTTCCGACGAAGCCGTCATAGGCGCTGTCTTTCACGTAATAGGTGTCTTTGTTCTTGTAATATTTATCCAGCGCCCGGCTGTAGAAAAAAATGCCCCGGACGCCGGTGGTGCCGTAGGAATACTTCCGGTCCAGCATATAACGGCTGACCTCGGTCCTGATAAAACGCCAGACACCGGCCACCTTGGTAGCCGGCAGTTTGCCTTCATTGACCAGCCGGTAAATAGTCCGGCGATTCACGCCCAGCGATTGGGCCGCCTGGCTCAAACTCATTACGCCGCCCTCGAAGTGCATCCCGAGCGTATGTCCGGGTACATCGCGGCTACGGGTCAGGAATTGCCGGACCTCTGACTGAATAAACCGCCACCGCCCGCCTGATTTCACGGCCGGTAACTTACCGGCCTCAATCAACCGGTAGATGGTGAACCGGCTCAGGCCCAGATAGGCGCAGACCGCATTCAGGGACATCAGGTCCGGTCGGGCGACATATTTAGCAGGTGTTTTATAGGTGAGCAGTTTATCAACGTCCTGATGTTCAAACCGCCACTGTCCGGAGATACGCTTGGCCGACAGTTTACCGGACTGGAGCAATCTGTAAACCGTGCGCCTGGAAACGTTAAGACGCTCACAGACATCCTTTACAGTCAGCATAAAAATATGTAAGCGGATTTAGCTGATTAAATAGTGCGGCTGTTGAGGCTTGCCGATTATGGTCCATCCTAAAGGACCAATCGGCTGTACCACCTTTAGGGCAGCCGACTATACCCGGCAGTAATTCGCTACCGCTCAAACTGCCGGAGTACTGATTATCCGCTTTATCCGCTCAATCTGCTTACTAATACCAAATATGACAGAATATGACAAGAAATGTATCAAAATGTTGCAGGATATGACAGGATATGACACTGACTACCACC
>JACQXL010000086.1 GCA_016208805.1 Planctomycetota bacterium
TACACCAAGGAACTGCCCATTGAGCGCTATTTCCGCGATGCCAAGGTGACCGAGATTTACGAAGGAACATCGGAAGTCCAGAAGATGGTGATCAGCCGGGAATTACTTAAATGACTAATGACGAAATCTTAATGACGAATGAATGACGAATGTCTAAATGACGAATATTCGGCATTAGTGCTTTAGTCATTCTTTTGGCATTCGTCATTAGACATTAGGCATTTTCATTGTTGCGTCTTCGGGAAAGAAAATATATGGATATCAATAATCTGGTTAAGAGAATAGTAGCGGCGGATAAGCTCTCTATCAGCCGTGCTATTTCCATGATAGAGAACAATTCGCCCGATTCCGATAATCTGCTGGACGGTATCCATAAATATGTCGGCAGGGCATTGCGCATCGGCGTGACCGGCCCGCCCGGCGTGGGTAAAAGCACTATTGTTAACGAACTGATTGCCGCTCTGCGCAAACGGGATAAACGGGTCGGCGTGATAGCGGTTGACCCGTCCAGTATCTTCTGCGGCGGTGCTATCCTGGGCGACCGTATCAGAATGCAGAAGATAGGCGTTGATAACGGCGTATTCATCCGGAGTATGGCCACCCGCGGTTGCAGCGGCGGATTGAGCCGGGCCACGGTTGAAACCGCCGATATTATCGAGGCCAGCGGCAAGGATTACATCATTATTGAAACAGTCGGCGTGGGTCAGTCCGAGGTGGAAATATTCCGGAGCGTGGACGCGGTCGTGCTGGTCCTGTCGCCAGAATCCGGCGATGCCATCCAGGCGATGAAGGCCGGGATTATGGAAATCGCCGATGTAATCGTGGTCAATAAGGCTGACCGGCCCGGGCTGGATGCCTTTGTGACCAACCTCAAGAATACGTTGGAGTTGGCAAGACCGCAGTCAGTCCCGCACTTATGCGGGAGTAGTAAAGCAAAGATACCGGTTTTGACTGCGCAGGCGAATGCCGGCATCGGCATCGCAGAATTATTGGATACATTGGAGAAATATCTATCCGGCCTCAAAGAGAGCGGCAAACTGGCCCAACGGCGCCGGGATGTCCTGCGCGAGCGGATAAAGACGCATATCCTGACGCGATTGGAAGAACATCTGCTTAGTGATAAAAAGATAACAAAGTTGGTGGATAACGAGATAGGCAAGGCCGGGGCGACACCGGGTAAGATTGCCCAGAAGGCGCTGCGGGTGCTAATTAACCGAAAAACACGTAAGGTTTTAATCCCCTCTAAAAAGAGGGGTAGGGGTGTGTAATAATTTTGTTTCCACACACCCCTAAATCCCCTCTTGATAGAGGGGACTTCAGTATGTCCAAAATAATTTATACCAAAGAAGATGTCGCGAACATCGATTACCAGCGCGACCTAGGTATGCCCGGCGAATACCCGTTCACCCGCGGCGTATATCCGGATATGTATCGCGGACAGGTCTGGACGATGCGCCAGTTCTCGGGACTGGGCACGGCCATAGATACCAACAAGCGCTATAAGTTCCTGCTGGCCAAGGGCCAGACCGGGCTTTCGGTCGCCTTTGACCTGCCGACCATAATGGGCTACGACTCGGACCACGAACGCGCCAAAGGCGAGGTCGGCAAATGCGGCGTGGCCATCTCATCGCTGGCCGATATGGAGACGCTCTTTTCCGGCATCCCGCTGGATAAGGTCTCTACATCGATGACCATCAACGCGCCGGCCGGCATCCTGCTGGCATTCTATATCGCGATGGGTGAAAAGCAGGGCGTGTCGTCCGATAAACTGCGCGGCACAATCCAGAACGACCTGTTGAAGGAATACATCGCCCAGAAATCCTGGATATTCCCGCCCAAGCCGTCCTTGCGCATCATCACCGACATCATGGCCTACTGCGCCGACCGGGTGCCCAAGTGGAATACTATTTCAATCAGCGGTTATCATATCCGCGAGGCCGGTTCAACCGCGCTGCAGGAACTGGCATTTACCGTGGCGGACGGATTCGCCTATGTCGAGGCGGGCATCGCGGCCGGGCTGGATGTCGATACCTTCGCGCCGCGGCTGTCGTATTTCTTTAACGCACACTCTAACTTCTTTGAAGAGATCGCCAAATACCGTGCGGCGCGGCGTATCTGGGCGCGGCATATGAAGGAACGCTATAAGGCCAAGGACCAGCGTTCGTGGCTATTGAGATTCCATACCCAGACGGCCGGTTGCACGCTGACTGCGCAACAGCAGGAGAACAATATTGTCCGCACGGCATACCAGGCCTTGAGCGCCGTGCTGGGCGGCACCCAGAGTTTGCACACCAATTCTATGGACGAGACATTGGCATTGCCCAGCGAGCATGCCGTGACCGTGGCGCTCCGGACCCAGCAGATTCTGGCCAACGAAAGCGGCGTGACCGAGTCGGTTGACCCGCTGGGCGGTTCGTATTATCTGGAAGCGTTGACTAACCAGTTGGAAGCCGGCGCCGAGGAATATTTTGAACAGATAAATAAGATAGGCGGCGTGGTCCCGGCCATAGAACAGGGATTCTTCCAGAAAGAGATTGCCCGGTCCGCCTACCAGTACCAGCAGGAGATAGAATCCAGGAAGCGGATAGTGGTCGGTATTAACGAGTTTGTCGAGACCGATGCACCGGATATAGAAATCCTTAAGATTCCGGCCACGGTGGAGCGCAACCAGTGCGCCCGGGTGAAGAAACTCCGGGCCGGCAGGAATAACAAGGCGGTTAAATCCGCGCTGGATGCGGTCCGGAAATCGGCCCGTGACGGCAGCAACCTGATGCCAAAATTCCTTGACGCGGCCAGGGCCTATGCTACACTCGGTGAAATCATACAGGTATTGAGAGAAGAGTTCGGGGAGTATAAAGAACCACCGACGTTTTGGTAGCCAGCCGTTAGCCTCGCAGGACATCCCGAACGCTTTCGGGGTGGCCGAGAGGGTTACGGATGGCTATCCCGCAATAGCGGGGTGACCCTAACCACAAAGACACGAAGGCACGAAGGTGACCTATGGGGTTTTGTGTCTTGGTGACTTGGTGGTGAAAACGGATATGGATAAAAAGATACGAGTCTTAGTCGCCAAGCCGGGACTGGACGGTCACGACCGCGGCGCCAAGGTAGTCGCCTGCGCCCTGCGCGATGCCGGTATGGAGGTCATCTATACCGGACTGCACCAGACACCGGAGATGATAGTCCAGGCCGCGGTGGAGGAAGACGTTGATGTCGTGGCGCTATCGGTCCTTTCCGGCGCGCATATGACCATATTCCCCAAGGTCCGGAAACTGATGAAGGCGCAGGGACTCAAGGATGTCCTGATGACCGGCGGCGGAATCATACCTGAAGAAGACATCAAGAAACTCAGCAAACTCGGCGTAGGCCGCTTATTCACTCCGGGCGCTCCGTTAAAGGATATCGTGGAGTATATTAGAGCCGCTTTGAGCTAAAAGGCTATTTCATAACCAGTAAACGTCCTATTCTGTCATTCCCGTCGGTAACTTATAACGCCACTAAACCCTTTAGCGTCTATTACGATAACCCGGAACATTCCCTAAAGATTCTTAAGGGCGATTGCGTTGAAATACTGAATCGAGCGCGCGAAAACAGCGTTGATATGATCTTTGCCGATCCGCCTTATTTCCTGTCCAATGGCGGTATTACCTGCCATGCCGGTAAGATGGTCTCGGTAAATAAAGGCGCCTGGGATAAGTCGCGCGGCGTGGAGGAAACCCATCAATTTAATATTGACTGGCTTAAGGCCTGCCAAAGGGTGTTAAAGCCGAACGGAACTATCTGGATTTCAGGAACACCCCATATCATCCATTCTATCGGATATGCTATGCAACGCCTTAAATTCAAACTACTTAACGATATTGTTTGGTTTAAAGTAAACCCAGCTCCAAATCTTGCCTGTCGCTATTTTACGCATTCAACCGAAACTATTATCTGGGCGGCAAAATCATTGGACAGCAAGCACACGTTTAATTACAGCGATATGAAAGCCGTAACCGGCAAGCAGATGAAGAATGTCTGGCAAGATTTATTCTGGTCTATTACACCGCCCAAAAACGGGGAAAAGAAGTTCGGCAAGCATCCGACCCAGAAACCGGTGGAGCTTTTAACCAGAATCATTCAGGCGTCCACCAATGAAGGCGACCTAATATTAGATCCGTTTTGTGGGAGTTCGACTACCGGTATCGCAGCTCTTTTGAATAACCGTAAATATGTCGGGATTGATAAAGAATCTGAATACCTGGAATTATCCGTAAAGAGATTAAAAGACGCTTTATCAGAGAAAAAATCTAATATCTTTTCTTACGGGAAAATAGCGATGCTATGAAAATAGTCACTCGTGCAACCGCAATAAGCAACCTAAAAAAGCATATCGGTCAGGATTTAAGAAGATTACTCAAGTTGGCTGACTTTTTATGATAAATTTATCAATATACCCAACAAAAAAGGCAATCCTGCCGATATTTAGGGTTAGAAACAAATTTAATCAACCCTTTACATTGGAGGATTGCCTTATGTTCAAAATCGTCAGATTCCCGACTAAACTTGAGCCTTTCTTTCATTCCTTAAAGCCTTTCTTTCACTGGAATCATTTTTCCTATTTTCAAACTCTGGTATTGCTTTTCGCCTTTGTCTGGGGGCGCCGGAATACTTCAAATCTTTACCAATATCTGGATGGCTCACACCATCGCACCAGGTTTAATAATTTCTTCCTTATCTCACGATGGGATCCTGCCGCCGCCTTAAGACAAACAGCGCTCCAAATACTTCATTCACTTAA
>JACQXL010000087.1 GCA_016208805.1 Planctomycetota bacterium
GGTCAATCTCCGATGTTTTGTTGCCATTCGCATCATAAGAATAATATGTAAAGGCATAGCCGGTATCGGTAATCTGTTTTTTGGTATACCAGAACCATTTGTTGGAATAATAAAAATATTCTGTTGTTGCGCTTTCGGGGTCGGTGGTCTTTTTTACTCTGCTATTGTCATAATATTCTGTGGATGCTGTGATATTCAACTCGCCCTGGTCAACCACGGTTGAGGTAAGCAATCCCAGATTGTTATAGTTATATTTGGTCACGACATTCCTGTAACCAAAGTCATCAGTGCGGGTATCTGTTTTATCCAACAAGGTATAATCAAATTTGGTAACGACACTTCGGACAAGAGTTGTATCATAAGGCGCAGTTACCTGAGTGCGGTTGCCTCGGTTATCGTAATCGTATTCGGTATAAAGCGTAGAATTTTTGGGATGAGCCGCATCATAAGAATTATATGCTTTCTTTAACTGTCCTAATACATCGTATTCGTATTCATATGTAAGGCCTATGCCGGCCGGGTCAATAATCTTCTTCCAGAGGTAGCCGTTACTATAAACATATTCCGTAACAATGTTTAGTCCCAGCGAGTCACGTGCCTCTTTCCAGAGTTTACCGTTTGTATAATATTCATAATTGGTTCGCTGTTCAGCGGTGGTAATACCATAGGCATCTATGCGGGTCAACAGATTACCTTTCGTATCATAGGTCAGCGAGATAGCCACATTACGCGGGTCAATAATCAGGGTTGGTAGGTCAGGATTAGTTGCGTCCTGGTAGTAATAATTAGTGGTACAGCCGATAGCGTCAGTAATCGCGGTGGCATTGCCTCCAATATCGTATGAATAAAAGGTCGTATATCCACGAGAGTTGGTCCGGCTTAAGAGATTACGGCCGCTATCAAATGTATTGGTAATCGTGTTGCCTGATGGGTCTATGGTGTTATTCAGAACAGCCAGTGGATAATTGTATTTTATCGTTGATGTTATACCGTCAAAGTCTGAGATGATGGTGGTCTTGGTTATGTCATTATAAGAAATTGAACGAGTTTTTAAGATACTATTAACAGTCCGGGTAATAGCGGTAAGCCGCGGCGGAGTCATCGCATCATAACCATAGATTATATCGTCGTTGAGCGGGTTGCTGACTGTTTCTACCAGATTTGTGCCGGTCTTATAATAGAACTGATATTGCCACAACGGCGTGCCGGTTTTAGAGATACTGTCCAATAATCCGTTAGTATAACCAATTGTGGTTAGATTTCCGGCCGGGTCTGTCACTGTATCAATCAGGTTATCGGTATTATATGTTAATGTAATGGCGGCGGAATTGGGCAGGGTAATAAGAGTTAAGGTGATACCGGTATAGGTCAAACTAATAAAGTTGTCATTAACATCTTTTATCTGGGTCAGTTGGCCGGAGGCATTAAAAGTCAACTCGGTGCGGTCTTTCTGCGAGAGAATATATGAGCTGCCGGTATAGGTAACCACTGAATAACTACCGTATCTGGGCAATGGCACATAGACACCATCGTTGTTTGTATCATTATAGAAAATCCGTTTACCGTCCGGCCCGATGTAGACCAGTTGATAATTATTGGTGCCTTGACGCTTGACGCTGATATTAAAATTATGAGTCCAGTTTGGGCCTAAAGGCGTGGATACGGTATCGGTAATCACATCCTGACTGTTGTAATATATGGTGAAATTATGCGGCAGGGCATTGGTCGGAACGATATGCGTGAGGGTATAATCAAGGTTTAGATTGCCACTACCTGTATCTAACGATGAAGCGCCAAGAGGTGTTACACTATCTGTGCCGAGGCATCCGCCAGTAGAAGAACCGCAATGCCTATCATCA
This sequence comes from Planctomycetota bacterium, assembly GCA_016208805.1. Classification (GTDB taxonomy): domain Bacteria; phylum Planctomycetota; class MHYJ01; order JACQXL01; family JACQXL01; genus JACQXL01. Next base: position 1,860 of record JACQXL010000087.1, read on the forward strand.
GCCGGCTGGTTGAGAAGGTTCGCCAGAAAGTTCTTAACACATGGTTTTCACCGAATCCTGAACCGGCAATAGATGTTCCGTTTTCGAGGAGCGACCACTGTGTATAACCATACGGGTCCTGATATGCCCAGACCTCTGCCGTTACAGGATAAGTTTCGTCAATCGCAATACGGCTCGGCACGGTAAGTTGAAGAATGACACCGTTTTCTGTTTTAGAGATAACTTCCTCGCCATAATAGGCGAAGGCATTGCTTTGCGCGATGATAGCCATTATAGCCACCAATAAATATCCTCTGAACTTATTCATATCATTCTCTCTTCTGCAACCACAGTATAGTATGCTTTCCTAATAACCACACTCTAATACCAATCCTCCTGTTCCAGCCCGGAGCCGAAAGCGGATTGTTCGGTAACCAGCGGATAGAAATCGCCCCGATGGTGTAAGTGCGGCTTTTTCAGCCGTTCCTTGAACTTGGTCAGTTGGCGTTCCATTTTATCGGTAACCAAATCCAGCGCCGCCGCATAGTTCTGGTCCTGGGTCTTGGCGACTAATGTCCTGCCCCGCACCGTATGCACCACCATCTCGGCCACGAAATACTTTGCGGCATGGTCCAGGATAATCTCAATATGCGTGATGCGGTCAAGGTATTTATGGAGTTTTTCCGCTCTTGACTGGGCATAGGCCTTAATATCGCCGGTAATCCGCGCGTGCCGTGCGGTAATCTTAACGGGAAACATAATCATTCCCCGCCATAAGTGGCGGGATCTCCGCCGACAACGCGCCGGTGGCCAGCCGTTCTCCAAGTCGTCTATCCAGTTCCGGAATCTTGAATATCTTGTTCATTGTCGCCGTATAGTCATACTGGACCCGGTGGTACTTCAGGGTTTTGCCGTCAATGGTAACATAGCAGGCGCGGTTATCGCCGTCGCGCGGCTGGCCGACCGACCCGTCATTGATGATATATTTCTTGTTATCCTCCAGTTCAAACGAATAATTCATCTCGGCCGGCGTGATAAATTTATACACCGGCACTCCTGCGGAACTCACTTCGGTCGTAATGATACCCGGCTCGTGCGTATGCCCGACAAAGCACAACCGCGGGAACATATTGAAGATCTGGACCAGTTTATCCGACGGACTGCCCATAATCATTTCGGTATCGTTCTTGAGGATGTATTCCGTTGTCGGCTCGCGGGGCGAGCCGTGGACGTATAAAATATCCTGTTCGGTCCTGGTCGTCGGCAGGTCGGCGATAAACTTCCAGTGCGTTTTCTTGCCGGATGAACTGAACCACTGCGGCTTCATCTGCCGCCGGGTCCACTCAATCGCTTCTTTAGCCATCTCGCTGAAACCAATGGCGTTATAAAGCATCGCCTCGTCGTGGTTGCCCATCAGGACAAACTTGAACTGGCGGGCAATGGCCACGCACTCGGCCGGGTTCGGTCCGTAGCCGACCACGTCGCCCAGACAGATTATCTCCTCGCGCTTGATGCCTTTCTGGTCAATATCCTTAAGAACGGCTTCAAACGCCTCTATGTTTGCGTGGATATCGGAAACAATGGCTATCATTTTTGTCCCTGGACGATTCGCTTCAGGTCTTCCTGGTCGGCTGAATGCTCTAAAGCGACCTCGTAACTAATCTGCTGGCCGCGATACCTCTTTGCCGCCGGTCTGAATCTGGGAATAAATCTGGTGGATTTTACTATCGCGGATGAGCGACCGAATCGCCGGGTTGGCGATGAGTATTTCCGCGGCCAGCGCCCGGCCTTTGCCGGTGGCTTTCGGCACCAACTGCTGGCAAAAGACGGCCTGGAGCGTAAACGATAACTGTGTTCTAATCTGCGCCTGCTGGTGCGACGGGAAGATATCAATGATACGGTTAACGGTCTGGACCACGTCGCTGGTATGCAGTGTGGCAAAGGCCAGGTGTCCGGTTTCGGAGATGGTCAGCGCGGCTTCGGTGGTCTCGTAGTCGCGCATTTCGCCGATGAGCACCACGTCCGGGTCCTGCCGCAGGGCCGTACGCAGTGCGTTCTTGAATTCCATCGTGTCGCTACCCACCTCGCGCTGGTTTACCAGACAGTGCTTATGCTGGTGGACATATTCAATCGGGTCTTCCACGGTGATGATATGTCCGCTGGTGGTATTATTGATGAAATCTACCATCGCGGCCAACGTGGTGGATTTACCGCTGCCGGTCGCGCCGGTTACCAGCACCAGCCCTCTCAACGTGTTGCAAAGTTTCTCGCATATCATCCGGGGCAGTCCGAGTTCGTCAAAGGTCTTGATTTGGTTTGGAATGATACGCATTACGGTGCCGATGGCGCCCCGTTGCATAAAGACGTTTACCCTGAACCGGCCGATGCCTTCTATACCGAACGACATATCCAGTTCCTTGTTCTTCTCAAACTTGGCAATCTGGTTGGAATCCAGAACGCTATAGGCCAGTTTCTTGGTATCATCCGGGGTGAGCCGCTCGTTTTCTACATTAACCAATTCGCTATCCACCCGGATACGCGGCGGTGTCCCGGCCGTGATATGTAAATCCGACCCGCCCTTCTTGACCACTTCTAAAAGTAACGATTCTAATGAAACCATATTTAACTCTCCTTCCCCGCCATAAGTGTCGGGGTCTCCACCGAGCCGAACCCATTCGGCCCCTTGAACTCACCCCGGCTGGCCTCAAGCGATATCTGGATGTCCAGTCCGAGGCATTTCGCCTTTTGACCGCCTGCCTGTGCCGACACGGCAGACAGGGGCTTAACGGGGTCTGGGATTTCTACCACTTCAAAATCTATGTGCGAGTCGCCCCGCATAAGTGCAGGACTGTCTGCGGACTTGCCGCCGGGGCTAAAGGGAATAATGCCTTCCCGGCGATAGTCGTTAACCAGTTGGTTTAACTCCTCACTGGCCTGCTTGATGGTACACTTTTCGTAGCCGATGTCAATGATTTCACTACCCCAATGAACAATCAGGTTGCCCAGAATACGTTTGAACTGGTTGACTCTTTCAAGGGTGGTGATGACCGTTGGCTCGCCTTCCGGTCGGACATTGCGCGCCTTCAGATAATCAACCAATTTCCGGTCGCCGGCCAGGGCCATTACCGCCATCTGAGCAAGACCCAGGATATGACCGGCCTTATAGCCCTTGAGCGGCCCGATAAATCTCAACCACTGCCGGCCGTATTTCTTTTGCCCGTATTCCAGTTTCTCTTCAAGTTTCCCGCTTTCATAAAC
>JACQXL010000088.1 GCA_016208805.1 Planctomycetota bacterium
TTGGGTAAGAGCGGTTCAATTTTCTCCCAGAGATCATCCGATATCTGCCACCGATTATACGATATTTTCCCCATCTGAGTTCCTCCTATATGGCATTATTGCCATATCTTTTATCGGCTCAGAAGGGGTTTTAGGATAAGATCTATGGGCACAAAAGAATAATCCGTGTAATCTGTGGCTCATTTCAGACTACCGCATCAAGATAGAGATTAGCAGGCGAGCGGCGGTAATGATACGCCAGCCCGGCCACCATTGCGGCGTTATCAAGGCAGAGCCGCTTGGGCGGGATGCGAAGCGGAATGTTGAGAAGGGTTGTCCGTGCCTGCAGTTTATCGCGGAGCCGTTGGTTTGCGGCCACGCCGCCGCCTAAAACAATACTTTTGGGTTTCCATTTCCTGGCTGCATGGCTGACTCGCTCTATCAGTGTATCCACCACGGCCTCTTGGAAACTGGCCGCCACATTGGCGATATTTACGCCTTTCTTCAGCGGCGATTTGGCTGATGCGTTCTGTCCCTTACAATGATAAAGAACAGCGGTCTTGAGCCCGCTGAAACTGAAATTAAGGGTTCGGTCATCGGCGAAGCCGCGTGGGAACCTGATGGCATTCGGGTTGCCGGTTCGGGCGGTCTTTTCTATGGCCGGTCCGCCCGGATAACTCAAACCCAGGATAGCCGCAACCTTGTCAAACGCCTCGCCGGCCGCATCGTCTATCGTCCGGCCTAACAGCCGGTATTTGGTGGGTGCGGAGCGTGAGCGCCTGTCCCGATTAGCGGAGCGACATCGGGGGAGTCCCGACACTTTCGTCGGGGAAGTCACCCGATATAAACTGGTATGCCCGCCGGAGACAATCAGGCCCAGATAAGGATAGTCCGTCCGAGTGTTACATTGTTTTAATGGTTCATCGTTAATCCCGCTAAAGCGGGATAACCCTATAACATTGTAACAGGGGTTGAGATGGGCCGCATACAAATGTGCATAAATATGGTTAACGGGAATCAGCGGTTTATTCAGGAGCCAGGCCAGGGTCTTGGCCACCGAGACGCCGACCAGCAGCGCGCCGACCAGTCCGGGCGTATTGGTCACGGCCACGGCATTCACATCTGATAATCTTATATGGGCGTCTTTTAGCGCCTTCTGTAAAATGGGCAGGATGGTCTCAATATGCGCCCGGCAGGCAATCTCAGGCACCACTCCGCCGTAAACACTGTGCAATTTTGCCTGCGAGAATACCACATCGGCCAGAACCTCACGTCCGTTTCGGACAACGCTTACAGCCGTCTCATCGCAGGACGTTTCTATACCCAGGCAGATAAACCCCGTTAGAAGCGTTCCCGAAGGTTGATTAAAATATAGTAACGGTTTAAGTGCAGCACTATTGTTCGCTTCTAACGGGGTGAACGATTTCTTAGGCATATCTCACTTTACCACGAAGGCACGAAGTAAATCCCCCCTTCCCCCCTTTCGCAAAGGGGGGATGAAGGGGGATTAATTCGTGTTCCCGTCATTTCGTGTTTTCGTGGTATGGTTCTTTGCGTCTTTGTCTATGCTATCGTCTGGTATGACAGATGTCCAGAATTTTGCTCAGTGATAAATATTTTGCTTGACAAATATTATAATCGCTGTATATTATAGTTATATAACAGGCTGTCCAAAAAGCCCGCCTGAATGACGCAGTCGGGCAGGTGTCATTCTGAGGCGTGAGCCGAAGAATCTCTGCCGTGGAACCTGCATAAAACCGAGATTCTTCGCGGAGTTTACCCTGAGCCTTCGCCGAGATTCTTCGCTCCGCTCAGAATGACAACGGCGAAGGACTCAGAATGACAAATGGGACTTATTAGACAGCCTGATAAGTTGGAGGAGAGATATAAACTGGGATCCGTCATTTAACCACAGATGAACACTGATAAACACTGAATTTATAATAGGTTATAAGCATTAAGCCTTTCGCCCAACGGGTGAAAGGTCAAAAACTTGTCCCTGTTATTTAACCCCTTATTCTAAAAGAGGTTCTGTGTCCATCTGCCCCGATTACATCGGGGTCTGTGGTTTAATATGGCGTATACGGGTTAGATGGTTTTAAGAAGGTGGTCTATGGGAAACTGGTTGTTGCGAATAATAGTGGTGGTATTATTCATCGGCTACCTCACGACTTTTAATTACGGCGGTTGTGGTGGTGGTAATGATTCTTCCGACAGAGGCAGTAGCGGCACACCGCTGACTCAGGTTACCTCACCTAATCCGGCTAATGACGCTACGCATGTTTCTATTACCCAGCAGTTAGGATGGGCATCGGTATCGGGTGCCACCTCTTATGATGTCTATTTCGGCACGACCTCGCCCGGCGCATTTATGGGCAATCAGACCGGCACGACTTATAACCCCGGTGTTTCTATCACATCTTCGTTATCCTGGGTATCGGCATCGGGTGCCACCTCTTATGATGTCTATTTCGGCACCACTACCGGGTTTGTCATTCCCGCGCAGGCGGGAATCCAGACAACTTCTTATAACCCCGGCACTCTCAACTACAGCGCCACCTACTACTGGCGGATTGACTCCAAGAACTCTGCCGGAATGACCGCTGGTAATATCTGGAGTTTTAGCACATCCTTGAATACTGCCCCGAATTTAGCCAGCATTGGTAACAGATTAGTTAACGAAGGCGCATTATTGACCTTTATCAGGCTGTCCAAAAAGTCCTTGACTTAAGCAAGGATACAGGCTATAATTCCTCTTAAAGGAGGATGTGAGTTATGAAGATATTTAAAGAATACCAGCCCAAACAAACATTTCTCTTACCACCATCA
>JACQXL010000023.1 GCA_016208805.1 Planctomycetota bacterium
CGGTCCCAAAGTGTCATTGCGAGGAGCGTAGCGACGAAGCAATCCCCGTCTTTTCCGCATAAAACCGAGATTGCCACGGTCGCCTTTGGCGACCTCGCAATGACAAAAAGGGTGTTTTATGCGTTTTCGCAAGAGTTCAGATTCTGAGCGAAGCGAAGAATCTACTTACGCTCAGGGTAAACTCCGTGAAGAATCTGCATTTTATGAGGATTTGGGACGAGATTCTTCGTCCCGACACTCCGTGTCGGGGCTCAGAATGACCATGCCATGCCGTCACACCATGTCGGTATGACGTGGCATGGCGTGGCACTTTTTGGACACCCTGCGTAGTAAGGAAGTTGTTACATCTAAAACAGCCCCAGTATCTTGCCGTCGTCGGTGACGTCGTAGTGCGTGCCGGCCGGAACAGACGGCAGGCCCGGCATCGTCCTCATCTCGCCGCAGAGCGGATACAAGAAACCCGCCCCAACCGATGCCCGGACATCGCGAATCGGCAGTGTCCAGCCAGATGGTCTGCCTTTAAGATTCGGATCGTGCGTGAGTGACAGGTGCGTCTTGGCCATACAGATGGGCAGTTTGTCGTAGCCCAGTTCGGTGTATAGTTTAATCTTGCGGCTGGCCAGCGGTTCGTAACGGACGTCCTTGGCGCCGTAAATCTTGGTGGCAATGGTCTCAATCTTCTGTTTGATGGGCAGGTTGAGGTCATAAAGAAACTTGAAGTTGGACGGTTTGTCGCAGGCCTTGACCACGGCATTGGCGAGTTCCTTGCCGCCATCGCCGCCGTAGGCCCAGACCTCGGACGGCACGGCATCCTCAGCGCCGGCCTGTTTGGCCATCTTGCGGACCAGTTCTATTTCATTGTCGGTATCGGCCGTGAAGCGGTTGACCGCGACCACGACCGGTATGCCGTGCAGTTTCATATTCTCAATATGTTTCTGGAGGTTGGCGCAGCCCTTTTCCAGCGCGGGCAGGTTTTCCTTGACCAGTTCCGGCGGAAGCGGTTTACCGGCGACTACTTTACCGGCGCCACCGTGCATCTTGAGCGCCCGGACCGAGGCAACAATCACCACACAATTGGGTTTCAAACCGCTGACCCGGCACTTGATATTGAGGAATTTCTCGGCGCCGCAATCAGCGCCGAAGCCGCTCTCGGTCACGACATAGTCGCCTAATCTGACTGCCATCCAGTCAGCCACGACCGAGTTGTTGCCGTGTGCGATATTGGCGAACGGGCCGGCGTGCACGAAGCAGGCCGTGCCTTCCAGGGTCTGCAACAGGTTGGGTTTGAGCGCATCCTTCATCAGCATCGTCATTGAGCCGCCGCACTTGAGGTCGTCGGCCGTGACGGGTTTGCCGTCCTTTGTCGTTGCCACGACAATCCGGCCCAGCCGCTTCCGTAAATCCTTCAGGTCGGTGGCTAAAGCCAGGATGGCCATCACTTCTGAAGAGACCGAGATATCAAACCCGGTCTCGCGGACCATACCCTCGCCGTTAAGACCTGTGATGATATTTCTGAGTGCCCGGTCACTGACATCAACCACCCGACGCCAGAAGATGTTATCCGGGTCAATGTTGAGTTCGTTACCGTGGAAGATGTGTGCATCAACAAAGGCGGCCAAGAGGTTATGCGAGATGCTGACGGCGTGGACATCGCCGGTAAGATGGAGATTAAAATCCTCCATCGGCAGGACTTGAGCATAGCCGCCGCCGGCCGCGCCGCCTTTGATGCCGAAGACCGGGCCGAGTGACGGCTGGCGGATGCAGACGATGGCGCGTTTGCCGACCTTGTTCATCGCCTGGGTCAGGCCGATGGTGGTAACGGTCTTGCCTTCGCCCAGCGGGGTGGGCGTGATGGCCGTGACATCAATGTATTTGGCCATCGTCCCGCCTCGGCGGGATTGAAGTTCGTCCAGGATATCAAGCGAAATCTTGGCCTTGTAAGGGCCGTACACATTGATACGGTTTTTGCAGGCCGGTTGTTGGACTCGCGTGCTTGCAGATTTGCCATATCTCAATCCTCTCTTACTGGCTGTTAGTCCCGACACATAGTGTCGGGATTACAGCCAGTTAGACCCAGCACCCATTTTGGCTGAAGGACAATCCCCTGTAAGGGGACTCACCCGCCAAAATAGGTGCTGGGTTTCGCCTCTCTTATCTCGTGTGAATTAAATAACTAATTATATGGGTGTTCTCCACTTCTTATAAGATTCTTACTTTTCAGGTCGGCTCAACGCCGCGGCAGGCAATCGTCGCGCCAGGAACAACGCATCTCCACGCACTCTTTCCTGCCTGTCCCGACCCCATCGGGACGGCAGACAGGCCGGGGCAGCCGAAAACAGGCCGTGTGCCCTTCCTTCTGCTGGATGGCCGTAACCAGTTCATCCTTGGTTACGCTGCGCGGAATGGCGATGCCCATCTCCCGCGCCTTCTGTTTGATTCTGTCCAATTCCATAGATTTGTGCTCCCAAATCCCTCTCGTTGTCTTAACTCGCAACCTATGGTCAAAGTATCTTATCTATTATAAAACTAATTGTCGTTCAGTGCCGCCTTTTTACCCAATTGCACGGGCAGTGTTTTCTTGCCTACATATTTATCGGCATTATAATCGGGGAACTCGTTGATATAGAGGACCAGGGCAATCAGGATGCCGACCGGGATGGAGGCAAACAGGACCGGCCAGGGAATCTGCGCGGTCTGGACATAATAAGCGCCCAGGACCATCACCGGCCCAAACCCGATGCCGACGGCCAGCTCGCCCAGCCCGAATCCGCGGTAAACTATGCGGATGGGATTGCCGGTATAAAAGAAGCCCAGGAACACGCCGATGATGCCCAGGAGCAAAATCACATTGCCACCGATTTTATAGTTAAGATACAATCCGATAACACTGCCGGCCGTAAAACAGGCCAGCGCTGCGACCAGCACCTGCCGGGGCGTGAGCAATCCCTGCTGAATCATCCGACTGCCGCCGCTGAAAGGCGTGGGCGTCTTATTGGCCCAGTCGTTCCCGGAAAGGTGGTCAAAGTAGTCGTTGGCGATATTGGTACCCAGGTGCATAAAGATGCCGCCGATGAGCGTCAGCCAGAAATAACCCCAGTGGAACGAGCCGGTCTGGTGCCAGCCCATCACCGCGCCGAGCAGAATCGGGACGATGGTGGCGGTCAGGAAAGGTGCACGGGTTTCCTTGAGCCAGATTTTAAGTTTACCCATTATATTAACCTCCTCTAATAACTGATTACTGAACTC
>JACQXL010000082.1 GCA_016208805.1 Planctomycetota bacterium
CGCAGTCCGTGAGCCAGGTCTGCAGTCCATAAGTCAGGTACCGCAGTCCGTGAGTCAGATACTGCAGTCCGTGAGCCAGGTACGACCGAATAGATAAACACACCCCTACCTGCCCGCCCCGATGCCTGCCTGTGCGGCGGCAGACAGGTCCATCGGGACGCAGGCGGGAATTCCCTCTGGTCGGTGGAGATCCCGCTGGGGATAGAGAGGAGTGGGGAAATGGCCCCGAAATCATTCGGGGCCGGAAAGAGAGGGATTTATGCCCAGAATGAATGACGACAATTTCTTTAACTGGCAGGGTAAATTAGTCAATATGGTGGTGGTCAATGCCGTGGCTTGGGGCATCCCGGCTCCGGCCGTGGCCGGGCTGGTGGCCCGGCGGGCCCAATACGAGCCGCTTTACCACAAGGCACAGGAAAAAGACGACCGGACCAGAGGCGATGTGGACCGGCACCGCCAGGCGCGCAAAATCTATCAGAAGGAACTTGAGGTATTTGCCAACCCCTACATCAGGTTTAATGACCTGGTGCCCAGAGATAATAAGATAGAGATGGGCGTACCGCCCCGGGATATGGAGCCGACCCCGGTGCCGCCGGAATATGTGGCTAATTTAGAGCCGCCTGTTTTATTGCTGAACTGGTCAAAACGCGGGCAGGTCACCGTTCACTTCGGCGTCAACCCGACCAATGAAAAACTCAATGCCAAACCGGTGAATATTGCCGGCGCCAAAATCTGGTATCGCATAGAATCAGGTCCGTGGGTCTGGGTGGCCGACGATACCAATTCGCCCTATACGCACAATTTAGCCATCACCGAGCCGCTCAACGTGGAATACCGGGCGCAGTGGTTTGACAAGAAGATACGGCTGGGACCGTTCGGCGAAACGGCCAAATGCACCGTCTCGCCGTAGGTAATTCTATAAGGAGACCAGCCCCGATATTCATCGGGGCTGGCCTCCTGGCTTCCTTATAAAAAGGAGTTAATTATGTCTCTATTGCCAAACGAAGTTACCCCGACATTCGTCGGGATAACCGGCTGTAACGCTCCTTCGTCGCTAACAGCCGGCAACCGTTGTAACTTTTGTAACCATTGTAACCCTTGTAACATCAGGAGGATTTATGTCTATACAACATGGTGAAATAAAGACCGAACACATCGCCAACGGGGCGGTAACAACGCCCAAGATAGCGGATGGCGCAATCAGCACGGTTAAACTGGGCCAGAAGGTTGTCACCACTGAGAAGATTGCCAACGCCGCCGTGACCGCCTACAAAATCGGAACCGGTCAGGTTACCACGACCCGTCTGAAGGACGCCGCAGTGACCAGCCCTAAAATCGCCAATGAGTCAATCAGCACGGCCAAAATCGCGCCGCTGGCAATAACCGAAGAGAAGATAAAATCCGGCGCGGTCGCTACCGAGAAACTCGCGGCCGGCGTAGTCACCTCGGCAAAACTCAGAACTAACGCTGTCAGCACGGACAAGATTGCCGCAGGCGCGGTCACCCCTGCCAAATTGTCATTTACCCCGCCGTCTGTCGCACGACCCATTGTGCCGTCCGTGACCGGCCCGGAATTAGGCGCCGGCTCTGTGGAGACAAGCAAAATACAAGATGGGGCGGTTACCGGCGCAAAACTGCAGGGCTCAACCGTGACCACGCCCAAGATTGCCGACGGCGCGGTCACCTCACCGAAGATTGCCGACGCCGCGGTCACGCCGGCCAAGTTATCCTTCGCCGTGCCGACCAGGCCAGATGTTACAGCGTTAGAATGTTGGAATGTTACAATGTAACAATAAAACACTGTAACAATAAAACGGGGCGAGCACGATTCTCTACGGCTATAAAGCCCAGTTCTATGCCAAGCCGATAGTGCGGCAGTTTGAGCAGAGCGAATTACTGCCGACTATACTGGGCTGATAACTCGTCCAGCCCTTCTGGTCAGAAGGGCCGGACTCTAACAGCCCAAGTACCGTTGACCCGGCCCCGCTCTACCGGTTAGACACGGCCGTCAAGGACTTCACGAATTATCTGAACGTGTTAGTGCCGTTAGATGCGAATCGCAAGTTCGTGACCAGCGTGTACAGGGATGGCGTTACAACGGCTTGTGAGATTTACTTAATGGGTTATATTCGCTAAAACCCTAATGACGAATGACTAATGACGAAATAAATCCTAATGCTTAAATGACAAATTTGGGCATTAGGTATTCGTCATTCTTTCGTCATTGGACATTAGACATTAGTCATTTCTTTGTGCCTTTGTGGTGAAAGTCTGATTGTAACCGCCTTCGCCACAGCATATAAATCGGCGGATAGACCAGCAGTTCCATTATAAACGAGGTGGCCAGCCCGCCGACCATCGGGGCGGCGATGCGTTTCATCAAATCCGCGCCCGTGCCGATTGACCACATTATCGGCACCAGCCCGATAAAGGTCGTGCCGACGGTCATCATCTTGGGCCGGACCCGTTTGACCGCGCCGTAGATAACGGCGTCGTGCAGGTCGGCGTAGGTTTTCATCTTGCCTTTCTTGACCGCGTCATAATAGGACAGGTCCAGGAACAGGAGCATAAAGGCGCCGGTCTCGGCATCCAGTCCCATCAGGGCAATCATGCCGACCCAGCCAGCGCTGGAAACATTGTAATCCAGCAAATACATAAACCAAAGCGCTCCGATAAGTGAAAACGGCACCGCCGATAAAACAATACAAGTTTTGATTACCGATTTAGTATTTATGTAAAGGAGCACAAAGATAATAAAGACGGTTAGAGGTATAACCACTTTTAAGCGTTTATTCCTCAGCAACATAAGTTCATATTGTCCGCTCCACTGGAGCGAGTAACCGGTGGGCAGGACCAGGTCTTTGACCACCTTGGCCTTGGCCTCGGTCACGTAACTGCCGATATCGCGGCCGGTGATATCCACGTAGACATAACCGGCCAAGAAACTGTTCTCGTCCCGAATCATAGCCGGACCGGTGCTGAACCGGATATCGGCCAGTTCAGCCAGCGGCACCTGCGCTCCGGACATGGTCGGCACGAGCACGCGTTTCAGGTCAACCAGGTCGTCCCTCAATTCGCGGGCGTAGCGGACGTTGACACTGTATCGTTCGCGGCCTTCAATGGTAGTGGTAACACCTTCGCCGCCGATGGCGGACATGATAACCATCTCGGCCTCCTTGACGGTCAGCCCGTAGCGGGCCAGTTGTTCGCGCTTGAGGTCGAAGTCCAGGAAATAGCCGCCGGTGACGCGTTCGGCATAGACGCTGCGCGTTCCCTGGATATCGCGCATTATCATCTCCAGGTGCAGTCCGATTCGCTCTATCTCTTTCAGGTCGGCGCCGTAGATTTTTATGCCAATGGGCGTGCGAATCCCCGTGGTGAGCATATCAATCCGGGCCTTGATGGGCATGGTCCAGGCATTGACCACACCCGGGAACTGCATCTTGCTGTCCAGTTCGTTGATGATGTCTTCCCAGGAAATCCGGTCCGGCCAGATAGACCTGAATGGTTTCTGCAACAGTTTGGGCAGTCCGAAATACCAGCGGTCAACCTTGCGCCACTGCTCGCGCGGTTTGAGCACGACGGTGGTTTCCATCATTGAGAATGGGGCCGGGTCGGTTGAGGTATCGGCTCGGCCGGCCTTGCCGAAAACGCTGGCCACTTCCGGGATGCTCCGGATGATTTTATCCTGTACCTGCAGAAGCCGTTGGGCCTCGGTGACCGAGATGCCCGGCGGCGTGGTGGGCATATAAAGGATGCTGCCTTCGTTGAGCGGCGGCATGAATTCGGAACCCAGCCTGAGATAGACCGGAATTATAGTCAGTATTAATACCAGGGCCGCGGCGATAACGGCTTTGGGATATTTCAGGACGAAATTACAGGCCGGCTCATATATCCTGAAGAGCGTTTTGCTGACCGGATGCTTTTCCTCTTTATAATATTTGCCCACCAGCATCTGATTGAACGGCCAGGCCAACCATTTGGGCTTGAACTTAAAGTAGTCCATGCGCATGAAGAGCAGGCGGATGGCCGGGTCGAGGGTGATGGCCAGCACCGCAGCGATGGCCAGCGTCAGGTTTTTGGTATATGCCAGCGGCTTGAACAGACGACCTTCCTGTTCCACCAGGGTGAAGATGGGCATAAAGGCGACGGCAATGACCAGGAGCGAGAAGAATATTGACGGCGCGACTTCCTGCAACGCCTGAATCCGGATTTTATGAGGGTCGCCGACCCGGCCGCCTTCTATCCAGAGTTCCAGTTTCTTGTAGGCGTTCTCCACTTCAACTATGGCGCCGTCCACCAGCACTCCGATTGATATGGCGATACCTGAAAGGGACATAATATTAGATGTCAAACTCATCCCATACATCGGGATAAAGGCCAGCAGGCAGGAAATCGGGATGGTCAGAATCGGCACCAGGGCAGACGGGATATGCCAGAGGAACAGCAGGATTATCAGGCTGACCACAATCATTTCCTCCACCAGCTGGGTCTTGAGGGTATCAATCGCCGCCAGGATGAGTTCAGAGCGGTCGTATGTGGTGACTATCTCAACGCCTTTGGGCAGGGACGGTTTGATTTCCTCTATCCTGGCCTTGACCCGGCGGATGACGTTGAGTGCGTTCTCGCCGTGCCGGACGACGACGATGCCGCCGGCCGTGTCGCCGATTCCGTCCAGGTCGGCCACGCCGCGGCGGATGTCCGGTCCGAGCGCGACCCGGGCGATATTCTTAACCAGCACCGGAGTGCCGTTGGCGTCGGCACCCAGCGCGATATTTTCTATGTCGGCCGTGGACTTGATGTAACCGCGGCCGCGCACCATATACTCGGCGCCGGAGAACTCCACCAGCCGGCCGCCCACGTCGTTGTTGCTGTCACGAAGCGCATCAACCACCTTCATCAGCGGGATGTTGTAGGCAACCAGCGCGTTGGGGTTAACATTGACCTGATACTGTTTCTGAAAACCGCCGATGGAGGCAACCTCGGCCACGCCGGGCACGCTCTGGAGATGGTATTTCAAATACCAGTCCTGGAACGAGCGCAGTTGCGCTAAATCGTTCTGGCCGGTCTTATCCACCAGCGCATACTGGTAGACCCAGCCCACGCCGGTGGCATCGGGCCCGATTTCGGTCTTGACGCCTTCGGGCGGTAATCTGGTCTTCAATGACATCCGGACTGCGGTCCCAGCGGGAATAGACAATCACCTGGGTATCGGACAGGTCCGGGATGGCGTCCAACGGGATGTTCCGGATGGCATATATCGCACCGGCCACGGCAATGGCGATAAATATCAGGACCAGGAACTTGTTGTGGGCCGAGAATGCAACGATGTCTTTAATCATAATCCGTGTTTATCTGTGTTCATCTGTGGTTCCGTGTTTGTGTCCGGAGCCCATCGTAGAAATTGCTGACTTAAGTTTCGATTCCGAGTCAATAAAGAAGTTGGCCGAGGTAACGACCTCTTCCATCTCCGCGACACCATCAAGCGCTTCCCTATAACCTTCAGCGGACTGGCCGAGTTTTACCTGGCGCGGTTCGTACCGGCCCGGGCCGGTCTTGACAAAGACCAACTGGCGGGTGCCGGTATCAAGCACGGCCGAGTCGGGCATGGCCAGTTTGTTGCCCAATGCCACATTGATTGTCACATCCACATACATCTCAGGTTTAAAGAGTCCTTCGGAGTTAGCCACCTCGGCCCGGACGCGCAGGGAGCGAGTCTCTTTGTTCAGGATGGGGTCAATGGCCTTGATGGTGCCGGAGAATTCCCGGCCGGGCAGTGCCATGGAGGTGGCCGTAATCGTCTGGCCCGGCTGGACCAGTCCGATTTCGTATTCGTAAATATTGGCATAGATCCAAACCGTCGCGCCGGGCAGTAAGAGACTGGACGGCTCATCTTTGGCCTTTGGCAATTGTTTAATTTGCTCTTCTGAAAGACCCAACTGACGTAATCTTAAGGAGGTGCTGTTAATTAACGATTCTTGTTTATTAGCGACGGCACTCCGATATTCGGCAATAGCGATATATAGTTCCGGGTCATAGGCGACCCGGCCGCTGACCCGGATTAGAGGCGTTAAATCGCGTTTCATAACCATCTCTGTCTTCACGCCGATGAGATGTTCCTGCTGTGGTGAGATAGAAACCGTTGCCTGACCAGCAACCGAGCCGGTTGATGATTGGCCATCCTCTTTTATCGGCACCAGTTTCATCCCGCAGATGGGGCAGTCGCCCGGTTTATCTGAAATATAGGTCGGATGCATCGGGCAATGGTAGAGTTGCTTGGTTGATTCCTTTTGTTCCGGCTGTATGGGCGCGGCCTGATGCCCCGCATAAGTGCGGGACTGACTGCGGTCTTGCCCGTCGTGGGCAATATGGTTCCCGGACAATACAATTATACCTGTAACCATAACACCTACGATAATACTAACCAGTCCACCGTAAAATATGTATTTCATAATTATTTCCTCTCCTTCTCCGGCGTACTCTGTTTATCCTGCTTGTCCTGTAATGGTAAGGACGTCCCCGCCTGCGTCCCGACACGAAGTGTCGGGACTACGGCGGGCAGGTCTGCGGTAAATATCTTCGTCGCCTCCTCCGGCCAATGGCTCTGGAGGACCAGAGAAATCTCGTAGTAAACCGTTTCCTTCATAGTAATGGCCGTGACCAGTTGAATTTGCAGTTCTATTAATTCATTTCTTGCCTTGACCCAGTCCGAAAGCCGGACCCGGCCTGATTTATAAGCGGCTTCAAGCGATTTGGCTTTTACTTCGGCCAGCGGGACAAGTTCATCCCTGACCAGATTGGTCTCGCGCTGGAGTTGGCGCCAGAGGTATGACTTCTCGGCGAAGAGCACGGCCAGTTCAATCTGTTCGGCGGAAAGGAGCGCCTCGGCGTGCTTCTGGTGCGCCCGGGCGCCGGCAATCTGGGCGCTGATTCTCTTGCGCCAGAGCGGCAGGGTGATGCCCAGACTCGGCGCGCTCATCCGGTAACCGCTCCGGGCATCCACCCCGTAGCCAACCGTCACATCGGATAGGTTCTCTTTGTGCGCCACTTGTATCAGTGTCTGAGCGTGCTTTATCTCTTCAACCAGCGCTTTCAGCCGGACATTATTGGCCACCATCTTGTCCAAATCCGATTCCGCCGGCAGGGTCTGTTCAGCCAGCGGCATCTTTATTGCCGGCAGAATCGTGGTACAGAAATCCTTGCAGCTAAAATGCACACCTAACACCCGGTACCAGCAGGACGAAAGCAAACTACAGGCGTCGTCCAAATCGGCCAGTTCTTTCCGGAGCCGTTCTTTCTCGACCCGAACCATTATCAACTCCTCGGCGGAATTGAGTCCGGCGCCCAGACCGGCCTGAAGCGATGCCTCCTGCGTCTCAACCAATCCAATCAGTTCGTTGACCAGCCGGGTCTTGCGGTTGACCAGGATGCTTTCGTAATAGGTCTCGTAAACCTTGAATACGGTATTAAGAATTTCATCCTCAAAGAGGTATCGTTTTTGCTGTGCCTCTATGGAATAGAGTTCGGCCTGGAGCGAGAGTTTACCCGGTCCGGGAATGGTCTGCATAAAACCGACCAGTAAAGTGGTTACGACCCGTTTAACCTCTGCGCTCAGGGTCAACTGCGGATAGGGCAAGGACTTGGCCACCGCAATTTCCTGCACGGCCATTTTCCATTCATAGAAACTGGCTTCTATCTTAGGGTTATTCAGGATGGCATAGTTGATGAAATCCGAAATCTGACTGCCAGCGGTTAATTTGGGCAGGGTCGGTTTTTGGTCATCCGGCCGGTAGCGCGCCTGCACATCGGTTAATTCCACCTGCACGGGCGGAGTTGAACAACCGAACAGTAAAAATAGAAGACAAGAAGTAGCGAGTAGAAAGTATTTCATATAATAACCCGCGGTCAATCCTTACAATTGCATCCCGCGTCCGCTAACGGTTTTATTAAATCGCTTAACGACCGGGGGCTGACCCGACCCATCGCGCAGATATAGTGTTTTCCGCTCTTGACGACAACGAAGTTGAACCCGCTTTCGGTTTTCCCATAGCCCTCCAGCGTCCCGGCCGAGTCTAAAGACACGCCTTTAATCTTAATAGATGACTTATTGATAATGTAAAAGGAGATGGGGGTGTTCTGGTATCGGGCATAGATGCAGGGCGAATTTCCGGCTCCCTGCAGTTGGCTCATCCGACCGCCGATTAACTGAAAAGACTGGTTCCTGAAGCAAGTTGTGCAACAATTACATACTTCCTCCTGATATTGTTGCGTAAAATGGTTATTCAATTCGTCAATTGAGGAGGTTTCTATGGACGGCCGGATCTTGCCGGAAAGGAAGTTGTTGTGTTCGTTTTCTATGGCCCCGAGCAGGTCCTGTGAGTGGTAAACCGGCAACAGAAATATTGCGGCCAGGACGATAATCACCGCCGCAGCCGATGCGGCCGGCAGCCAGCGCTTAAGATAAAAAGATATTGGTCTCTGCGTTCCCTGCGCCACGCCATGTCGGCATGGCATGGTCTCTGCGGTGAATTTACTCCAGGCCCGCGTCCATAACGCCTTGTCATCCACATTAAGCGTATCAACTATCTTTTTCTCTAAATCACCTTCCCGCTCAACTAACATCCGGCAGGCATCGCATTGGGTAAGATGGGATTCAATGTCCTGCTTTTCTAACAGCGGCAATTCGCCGTCCAGGAACAGGTGTATCTTATTTTTTATATCTGTACATTCCATAGCCTGTATCCTCCTCCCCTGGCATATAAATGTCATCAGGAGGTGAAAATATTACAGAAATGCGCAGGCCGGCCAAACAGAGGCTACCCCTTACATTCTATTTCTTTCAGGTCCGATAGGGTTTTAATGCGGGGATTTTTACCGCAGGCCGGACAGGTGGCGTCAGGCTTGATTTCTATGGTGCGGAAATTCATTGATAATGCGTCAAACACCAACAGACGGTTAATCAGCAGGTCGCCTACGTTGATAATAAACTTAATTGCCTCAGTCGCCTGAATCAACCCGATAACGCCGGCGACCGTATTGAGGATACCGGCCTCGGAACAGTTCGGCACGGTCCCGGCCTGCGGCGGTTCGGGGAAGATACAACGATAACAGGCGCTACGGGATTTCTGATTTGGCACAATCGTCATAACTTGTCCGTTATAGCGCAGGACACCGCCGTGCACCAACGGCTTGCCGCCGATGACGCAGGCATCGTTTAACAGGAACTTGGTCGCAAAGTTGTCGCTGCCATCTATAATAATATCAAAATCTTTGATAACCGTAAGGACATTCTCGGCCTTGAGCCGCTGCGGATATGTTTTTACTTTTACGGCCGAATTCAGCTGCCTGACCCTCTGTTCGGCCGAGGTGATTTTAGGCTGGTCAACATTATCCGAAGTATGCAAAATCTGACGGGGCAGGTTGGATAATTCCACCGTATCATCGTCGGTAATACCGAGTAATCCTACGCCAGCACCGGCCAGATAAGTTATGGCCGGCGAGCCCAGCCCGCCTGCGCCGACCACCAACACCCGGGCCGATTCTATCTTCTTTTGCCCTTCGGTGCCGAAACCAGGCAGCCGGATATGACGGCTGTATTGTTCGGTGTTCATATTCTTGCCCCAGGGGCTATGTTCTTATCTTTTTCATCAGATAGATTATAGCGCCGATTGATATAATTATGGGCGCCCAGGCCGCCACCAGCGGCGGCAATACCCCTTTATCGCCCAGGTTTTCCAATAGAAACTTGAACACAAAGAACCCCAGCCCGACCGCCAGGCAGATGCCGATGCCGACCGAAAACTTCTTGGATTCACCCATCAGTATCAGCGGCACACCCAGAAATATCAGCACCACATTGGTCAGCGGAAAGGCAAATTTATTGTGATATTTAATCTTGAGGTCCGGCCGCTGGGGATATTGTTTAAGGAGTTCCTGAATGGCCGAGAGCGTTTCCTGCGCATCGGCCGTCTTTTCCATATCTTCAGGCATCAGTTCGGGTTTGAGGAAATATCCTTTGGCACCGAACGGCTGGGGCGGGCCTTTGCGTAAAATCATTGGGTAAGCCGACACATCATAGTTATAGATAATACCATCTGAAAGAAGCCAGCCCCGATTGGGTCGGGACTCCGCTGTCGCTACGCCGGATTTATCTCCCTGCTCGGTCCAGGCGGCCTGGCGGGCGGTTATCTTTGAGTTCAAACGCTTTTCATCGTTATACTCGGTTATCCAGACATCCATCATTATCCGGCTGATGTAATTGTATTTCTTCATTGCGATATTGTAATGCGGCGTCTGGCGGGAAACGAACCGTTCCGAACCTTCGGATTTGAGAATCTTATCGGTGCGCGAGATATTCTTGCTCAAAGGCGACACCAATGTTTCGTCCATTGCGAACATCCCGGCCGACAGAATACCGGCCACAACCACCACGGGCAACAACGCCCGGTAAATGCTGATGCCGCCTGCAAAGATGGGCGTCAGTTCGTTGTTGCGCGCCAGCCGGGTAATCGTCATCACCGCGGCTATCAGCGTGATGATGGGCAGGAGTTTCTGGAGAACGAGCGGGAAGCGGTAAAAATAATATTGAACCACAAAGACAAAGAAGTTCTGTTGGGTGACCTCCATAAAATCGGCCAGGTTGCTGAACAGGTGTATCACCACATAGAGCCCTATCAGGACCAATGCGGCCACGCCCAGCGCCGACAGGAAAAGTTTGAGGATGTAAAGGTCTAACTTCTTCACCCCGCTCCTCCCTTACCAAATACGGCGCCGCGCTGGTGCAATAAATTCCGGATAGAAATATCGTCGTATCTGATAATAAAATAGATTAACCCGATGCCGGCAACGGCCATAATCATATTAGCCAGCCAGACCGAAACAAGCGGCGGCAGGAGTTCTTTGGAACCCAGGAAGTTGCCGAACATCGTCACCGGGTAATAGCCGCCGAAAACGATAATCGCGCTGATGGCCACCGCGGCCACCCGGTTGCCGTGCCGTATTAGAATCCCGAACGGCGTGCCTATCAGGATAAAGATAAGCGGCGTCAGCCCCATCGCCAGCCGCCGGTATTTCTCGGTGAGTATCTCGGCCAGGCGGAAACGTTCGGTCTGGTTCAAGCGGACCATCTCGTCCAGTTCCCGCTGGCTCATCGCACCCAGGTTCTTGCGCCGGGGCAAAAACAAACTGCTCACATCCAGTTGATAACTCATAGTATCGGATTGCATTATCTGTGGGGTGGCCCGCAGCGAACCGGTTTGCCCTCCGGTGGGTGTCCATATCGTATCCGATACCTTTTTCAGGTTAAGCGACAGTATCGCGTTTTCCTCGTCTATCTGGAACTCGGCCGTATCGGCATAAAGTTCTTCAAGCAGGGCATCGGTCTTGAGGTCAAACTTAAGAATCCGGACATTTTCAAAAATATTGCCTGCGGCCGAGTTGGTACAGCCGATATGGTAATTGGGCAGCCGGATTTCCCGGGCCGAGGGTATGGGCGAAAAAACCATTGACTTAAATGCGCTGATGGAAAGGTTGCGCGTCTGGCCGCTGCAGTAAGGTGCCAGCCGGGTATTGATGAAAACGACTATGACCGCAAAAAAGACTCCTAACAGAACCACCGGCAGGATTATCCGGCCCGGATGAATCCCGCTGCTTTTCAGGGCAATCAGTTCGTTATCCTCGGTCAGCCGGCCGAAGACAAAGATGGTTGATATCAAAAGCGCCAGCGGAATTACATATCCAAGCGCCATCACCACAAAAAAAGGCAGAATCTTGAGCAGGAACTCGCTGTCAAGGGCCGTGTGCTTCTGGAACTGGGAAAATGGGATAATCAGAATCACTACCGAAAGGAATACCGAAATGGTCAAGAAAAATGCCGTCAGCAGTTCGCGGGTGATATATTTCTGGAGTATCATTATAGTAAGCGGATTAAACGGATTAATCAGATAAATCCGCTAAATCCGTGTACTTTATAGATAAAACTCTTTTACACATCCGACCACGTATTCAATCTGCTCCCTGGTCAATTCCGGATACATCGGAAGCGAAAGCGTCTTAGAGGCCATCTCCTCGGCCGCCGGGAAATCACCTTTCTTGTAACCGAGATTTGCATAGCACTCCTGCAGATAAACTGGCAACGGATAGTGTATACCGGTGGCCACGCCCCTGGCTTTGAGGTGTTCGGCTAATTTATCTCTGTCTTTAGCCAGTATGGCATCGATGTGATAAATATGGTCTTCCGCCTCCGCCGACCCGCCTGACCGGCCGCCAGTTCGGGCAGAGGCTTCGGCGGGCAAGCCGGTTTTAGGGTTGGGCAAACTCACCTGGCTCTCGTTGAGTCGCGGCGCTACTTGGAATAATTCATAATAGATTTTAGCCTTCTGCCGCCGGCGGTTGTTCCAGTCATCCAGATATTTCAGTTTGATTCTCAATATGGCGGACTGGAGATTATCCAGCCGGCTGTTGACGCCGAAGATGATATGTCTATTCTTTTCCTTCTGTCCGTAATTACGCAACAATTTTACCCGTTCGGCCAGCGCCTCGTTATCGGTCACGACCAACCCGCCGTCGCCGTAGGCGCCTAAGTTCTTGGCCGGATAGAAACTGAAGCAGGCCAAATCACCGAAGGCACCGGCCTTCTTACTGCCGAGCCGTGCGCCGTGCGCCTGGGCCACGTCTTCTATAACCTTAAACGAATGTTTGCGGGCCAAGGCCATTATTTCTTCCATCGCGGCCGGCCGGCCGTATAAATGCACCGGGATAATCGCCCTGGTGCGCTTGGTAACCTTCTTGGTTATCAATGACGGATTAATATTATATGTCTCCGGCTCAACATCAACCAGGACCGGTTTAGCGCCGGTCAGTGTAATCGCCACGACCGTAGCGATGAAGGTATTGGGTGCGGTAATCACCTCGTCACCCGGTCCGATATCGCAGGCCAATAACGCCAGGTGCAACGCCTCGGTGCCGGAGGCCACGCCGATGCCGTATTTCACGCCGGTATAGGCGGCGAACTCCTGTTCAAATTTAGCCAAATCGTCGCCCAATATAAAATCGCCCCGTTCAACAATGCTCTCCATCTTGGGCAGGACTTCGCTCTTAATCTGCTGATACTGGGCGTTCAGGTCAACAAACGGCACTTTCATATCATTTAAGTAAGCGGATTTAACGGATTGAACAGATAACAATCCATTGAATCAGTTTAGTTTAATCCATTTACTATCAAATATCTCTACCGGGGTCAATATAATGAACTATTAAACCGATATAATATATAAGGTTCATCACGGAAAAGCGTGGGTAGACGGTTACACACCCCCTACCCCCTCTTATTAGAGGGGATTTGGCTGGTAAGTCCCCTCTATCAAGAGGGGATTTAGGGGTGTGTCATCCCGCCACAAGCGGGACGCCTCTGCGGTGAGGTAGATTATGGCCGAACCATACGAATTAAGTCTGAACGATTACTGGCGTGTCCTGCGCAAGCGCCGCGGGATTATTATCCTCTCGTTCCTGGTCATTTCCACGGCCACCTTTATGTTCTCAATGCTCCAGCCGACCATCTACGAGGTCTCGTCAACCGTCCAGTACAGCGAACAACGTTCCAAAATTGATTTACTGAACGAGTTGGTCAATTACCAAATCGGCGATGTGATGCTTTCGCAGACCAAGGTAGTCAACAGTTGGAGCGTGATGGAACTGGCCGCGCAGGAAATGGGCTCGGTCAAGCCCGATACCCCGGCCGAACAGGCCAACCAGATAATCGCATCGCTCCAATCAACCGTCTCTGCTCAGATAGAGCCCAACACCAACCTGATAATCATCCGGGTCCGCTCCAGCGACCCCAAAAAAGCGGCCGAGATTGCCAACGCCACCGCCCTGGCCTACCTACAGTTCAACCTAATGGAGAAAAGCAAAGCCAATACCCAACTGCGCCAGACCGTGGAAAACCGGCTCAACCAGGTTCTGCTCAAACTGACCAAGTCCGAAGACGAACTCCGGTTCTTCAAGGAACAAAATCCGGGCGTCTCCAGCGGAGCTTCTGCCTCTTATAACCAGTACGAAGACCTCAAAAAACGGCTGGAAGAATTGAAAGGCAAATTTACAGATAAGCACCCTGAGATTATTAAATTGAATACCCAACTTGAAGTCCTCCAGAAAGAACTCAGCCGCTACCCGCAGAAAGAACTCGCTATTTCCCGGCTGGAGCGAGCGGTCATCATTAATAATGCCCTGTATGCCGACCTGAAAAGCAAGGCCGAAAAGGCATTCCTTGACGAAGCCGAAAAGACATCCGATGTCACCATCGTCAACCGGGCCATCCCGCC
This sequence comes from Planctomycetota bacterium, assembly GCA_016208805.1. GTDB lineage: Bacteria > Planctomycetota > MHYJ01 > JACQXL01 > JACQXL01 > JACQXL01. Next base: position 14,322 of record JACQXL010000082.1, read on the forward strand.
CTCTAAACCGATTAAACCCAACAAGACCACCAACCAGATGGTCGGCTCGTTGTTGGGGCTGATGGTCGGCTTTGTCCTGGCCTTTGTGGTGGAGCACCTGGATACCTCTATCGGCACGATAGAAGACCTGGAGACGCTCTTGAAACTGCCGGTGCTGGGCGTGATACCGTATTTATCAACCACAACGCCGGACCGCTCCGACCCCGATGTAACATCGGGGCGCAAGCCATCAGCCGGCAGGGACTGGTTGGACTGGCTCTTCGGCTCGCCCTCGCCTGTACGGGAAGAGGGACGGGAACGCGATTATGCAGAATCCCGCTCCGAAGAAATCCGCAACCAACTGGTGATTAACTACAGCCCGACCTCGCCCATTGCCGAGGCATACCGGATTCTGCGCACTAATATCCTCAGGGTGGACAAACCGTCTCCGGAAAACACGATTACCCAGTCCGGGCTCATTGCTTCTCCGGGCGAACCAAAACCCGGAAACGGCCAATACCCGCCCGGGCTTTACTCCACCGCTCCCAAGGGGAAAATTATCGTTGTTACCTCCACCGGACCGGATGAAGGAAAGACCATCACCTCGGCCAACCTGTCCATCACAATGGCCCAGAAAGGCGAGCATACGCTTCTGGTTGACGGCGATATGCGCAAGGCCCTGGTGCACCGGATTTTCGGGCTGGACAAGGCGCCCGGCCTAAGCGATATCCTGATGGGCGCCTATAAGTTTGACAAAGTCGTGCGCACCATCACCGATACCCTGATTGGGGGGCTGAACTGGGACCTGATTACCAAGACCATCGGCATTGACAACCTGCACATCATCACGGCCGGTTCGGGCGTCCAGAACCCGTCTGAGTTGTTATCCTCGGCCGAGAGCGATTTGCTGTTACGCGAATTGCGCGCCCGCTACAGTTACATTATTATTGACTGCCCGCCGGTATTGCCGGTGACGGATGTTCTGGTGCTGGGTCCGAAGAGCGATATGTTAGTGATGGTTTACCGGGCGGGCAAGACGGCCCGCGGGGCGCTGGTCCGGGCCAGGGACCAACTCGTGACCGCGCATATCAGGATAAAAGGACTCTGCCTCAACCATATGTCGCCTGAGATAGAAATCTCGCCCACCTATTACTACCGGCGATACCACTATTATTCATCCCGACACGAAGTGTCGGGATAAGAGCCAGTAAC
>JACQXL010000057.1 GCA_016208805.1 Planctomycetota bacterium
CCTGTTGCTTACTCATACGACTCTCCTTCGGCTAAATAACTAATGACGAAACCTCAATGACGAAAGAAAAACCAAATGTCTTAATGACGAAATCACTCTCCATTCACCTTCCCTCTGCCTTTTCTCCAGATAGATGCAAAAATTAAGTGCAGTTCTTTTGCCTCCTGCCACAAAACCTTGGCTTCATCCCTCAACGAAGGCGCGGCCGTCGCCGTCATTCTTAACCAATATTTTGTCTCACGCGCTTCCCGCTTGCATATACTAATCTTATACAAAAAATCTTTCTTTGATGAAGCATCGTCCGCCTCGCAATAATTTGCCCCAACACTTGTAGCGGCCGCAACCAATTGTTCAATTACAGAGTTTGTCTCCGGCTTATGAGGTATTTTCTTAGCGAAGTTTATAACTGCTTCACCGAATTTAGCAGTTCTTTCTTCTAAGTCATAATCCGGATTATTAGTCATTGCACCATTCTTTCGTCATTCGTCATTAGACATTCGTCATTTTACGTTACGATATTTTGGATCCGGGGTCAGCCGTCTTTTCCGGCACCAGCGGAATCACATCCGGCCCGCTGTGCGTGGCCAGAATCATTACCTGGCTTTCCATCCCGCGTAGAACGGCCGGCTCCAGATTGGCCACCACGGCAACGGTTTTGTTGAGCAGTTGCTCCGGCGTCAGATACGGCCGCAATCCTGCTACGCTTTGCTTCACCTCGCCGCCGATATCAATCTTGAGGACATAAAGTTTATCGGCATTGGGATGGTTTTCCACCAAGAGTATCTTACCGATACGCAGGTCCAGTTTCTTAAATTCCTCAAAGGTTACCATAATTATCTCCTTTTTAAGTAAACGCCCATACGGACGTTTAATCAGTTTATTTGTCGTTTAGAATATCATTTATCAGCCATAAATCAAGTTTTCTTGACCTCTGGATAGCCTAATATATAATTGGGCTAAAGGAGGCATAAATATGAAAGCGATATCTCTTCTATTATCCGCCCTGATTTGCTGTTTGCCGCTCGGCTGTTTTGCATCCAAAGGTTCATACGAAAGCCAGCAGAAACGGATTGCCGAACTGGAAAAGCAGAACCAGGCCCTGATGACCGACTTAAAACAGTTGAACAAGGCTCTGGACGACCGTATCAGGGCGCTGGAGACAATGAAGTTTGAAGTCGGCCTGCTCCGCCAGGAGGTAATGCGCAAGGGCGAACCAAAGACCGAAACCGCCACCACCGCTGAACAAATCAACGCATTAATCAAGCAGATTGCCGATGCTAACGCCGATATAAACGGCATCGCTGAGAAACTGCCCGCTCTGGGCAAGGGTGCGATTGTGGCGGTAATAGAAACGCTTAAATCACCGGATGTGGGTTATCGCAGCCGGCTGGAAAAGGTATTGAGCCTGATGCCGACTAACGAGGTTGTGCCGGTGCTCAATTCCACCCTGAAGGACAAAACCCTGCGGGTCTCGTCCGCCCGGGTGCTGGGAAGCATTAAGGATAAATCGGCCGTGCCAGCGCTGGCCGAGTGCCTAACCGATAACGATGACGACTTCTGCTTTGAGGTGGCCCAGGCTTTAATCAAGTTAAAGGATAAACGGGGTATCCCGGTATTGATTGATACCCTGAAAAACGACGACCAGCCCAAACGCGCAATGGCCATAAATACCTTGAGCGAATTAACCGGCCAGACGTTTGATTACAAGCACTATGCGCCGCTTCAGGAGCAGGAAGAATCTGTCAAGAAATGGGAAGAATGGTGGATGAAGAACGGCGATGCCTTTGTATTTCCGCAATGAAACCGATAGATGCACGAATTATCCGCAATAAGCCGATAGCACCAGATTGCTACCGGATGCAACTCAAACCGTCCAAACCCTTTAAGACCGCGATTCCGGGACAGTTCGTTCATATTCGTTTGACCAAAGGATATAAACTGCTCCTGCGCCGTCCGTTCAGCATTTATAATATCACTGACTCCGGTAATATTGAAATAGTCTATCAGGTGCTGGGCAAAGGCACAGAGTTTATGACCTCGCTCAAGCCGGGCAATAAAGTGGATATCCTCGGCCCGCTGGGCAACGGTTTCCGCATTAATAACCAGACGCCGGTCCTGGTGGCCGGCGGCGTGGGCGTGGCGGGCTTGCACCTGCTGCTCAAGCGGCTGGCCAAACGGCATAAGGATATTTACCTTCTGCCCGGCGCACGAAGCAAGGATAAACTCTATTGCCTGCCGGACTTGAAGAAACTTTGCCAGCATATCACTATCGCTACCGAAGACGGCTCAATGGGCTCAAAAGGACTAATTACTACAGCATTAAGCAAATTCCTTTCTAAATCCGAAATCCGACCCGTACGGGCGAAATCCGAAATGGTCATCTACGCCTGCGGCCCGAAAGGGATGACCGAGGCAGTCCGCCAGATTGCTATAACCCAAAAGATTCCGACCCAGTTATCGCTGGAAGAACGGATGGGTTGCGGGATAGGTTTCTGCCGCGCTTGCGTGTGCAAGGTTAAAAACTATGCTGACGCTAAGGCTCCCGCCTGCGCCAATGCTTTAGCGGGCAGGTCGGCAGGCAAGCAAGATTGGCAGTGGGCAACGGTCTGCGAGGATGGACCGGTCTTTGAGGCAAGTCAACTGGAACCACAGATGAACACAGATAGACACGGATAATTATCAGTGTTAATCTGTGTAATCTGTGGCTTTAGTAAATCGGGTATTCAGGTCCGTAGAACATCCGCCGGCCGGCCAGTTCTTTCTCTTTCTTCCTGGACTCGGAGCGTTTCTCGTCCCTTTCTATGATATCAGAAAGGATGATGGTAAAGATAGGCGGCTCCTTGACCTCAATAATCTCCTGGAACCGCATCTTGAGTTTCTTGACGGCCCGGCGCAGGGAATCCTCTATGGCCGAAATATCAATGCTTAAGTTGCCGTCGCTCAGGTTCAGTTTGATGGTTGAGGCGTATTTCCGGCGGAAGATATTGGTCAGCAGATACAGGACATTAAACATCACCAGATAAATCGCCAGAAGCGTCAAAATAAGCCGCAGGGACTTGTTATTGGCGTTTATCTCGGTTGTCAATCTGGCAACGTCGCTCAGGTCAAAGAAGTTGGCAACCCAGAAAAACCCAATTGCGCCGACAACTACCCCGAATATCCAGTTGGATGTTTTCATTATTGTTGATAATATTTTCATATGATTACGCTCCTTTTAACCTCGGAATTCACGGATTATTTCTATCATATTGCTGGAATACTGTCAAATTATTTAGAGAAATAGCGGTTCAGGAAATTGGTATCAATCTGGCCGTCAATAAATTTCGTATGCTTAAATATGGCCTTATGCAGGGGGATAGTGGTTTTTATGCCGTCAATGATGCATTCGGCCAGGGCCCGCTGCATTGCTTTAATGGCCTCGTCCCGGGAGTTGCGGTGGACAATCAGTTTGCCGATGAGCGAATCATAGTAAGGGCTGACCTGATAACCCTGATAGATATGGGAATCAAATCTGACCCCCAGCCCGCCGGCCGGATAATACCGTCCAATCGTGCCGCTGGACGGCCTGAAATCATCCATCGGGTCCTCGGCATTAATCCGGCATTCTATAGAATGGCCGTTGAAGGTGATATTCTCCTGCTTTAAGTCCAGTTTCATACCGGCCGCAATCTTTATCTGTTTCTTAACGATATCAACACCGGTAACCATTTCGGTTATGGGGTGTTCCACCTGAATCCGGCCGTTCATCTCTATGAAATAGAAGTTGTTATTTTTATCCAGCAGGAATTCCACGGTGCCGACATTGTTATAATTAAGCGCCCCGGCCAGCGCAATGGCGGCCTGGCCCATCTTCTTGCGCAGGTCGGGCGAGACGGCCGGCGAGGGCGCCTCTTCCACAATTTTCTGGTGCCGGCGCTGGATGGAGCATTCGCGTTCGCCCAGATGAATTACGCTGCCGTAATTATCGGCCACAATCTGTATCTCAATATGGCGCGGTTCCTCAATAAATTTCTCAAGATAGACCGCACCGTCCTTGAAGACGTTCTTGGCCTCGGATTGGGCGGCCAGAAACGAGTTAACTATACTGATATCATTGTGGGCGATGCGCATCCCGTGCCCGCCGCCGCCAAAAGACGCTTTAAGGATTACCGGATAGCCAATCTGGTGGGCAAGTTTTATGGCCTCATTCTCGTCCTTGAGCGACGACTCGCTGCCCGGAATTACCGGCACGCCGATGCTTTTGGCAACCTCCCTGGTCTTGACTTTGTTGCCGACGGCCCGGGCGGCCTCCGGGCGAGGTCCGATAAAGGCGATATTGCAGGACTCGCACACTTCGGCGAAATGGACATTTTCCGAGAGGAATCCGTAGCCCGGGTGTATCGCCTCCACATCCGTCACCTCGGCCGCGCTGATAATCCGTGACATATCCAAATAACTCTTATTGGCCGGCGCCGGGCCGATGCAGACCGTCTCGGTCTCATACGGCAAGTAACTTGCATCGCGGTCTGCCTCGGAATAGACTGCAACCGTTTCTATGTTTAACCTTGATTTCCGCTATGACACCTTCGCATTCTGCCTTGAGTTCGTTCATTGTCTTCATTGCCTCAATGATGCAAACGGTGGTATCCGGATGGACCGGGTCGCCGATTGCCACATAGGGTTCAACGCCGGGCTTGGGGGCGCTGTAGAATGTTCCCACCATCGGGGATTTGACATAAATCAGATTCTCGTCCGAAACCGGCTTCTTGTCGTCTACCGGATGCACCGTCACCACCGGTTCGGCATCCGTCCCGTGGGGATGCCCGGCTTCAGGCAGATGCCCGGATAGTTCGGCCCGCCGAAGATGTATCTTCTTGCCTTCTTCTTCGTAGGCAATCTCTACCAGATGATGCTCGTTCATTACGTCAATGAGTTTCTTGATATCGTCTAATTTCATTCATTATCCTCCCCTTAATTACACAGATTCAATTAAAATGACGGCTTTGATAGGAATTCCGACTCGTTAACTTCCGTTTCTGTCCCGGAAACCATATTTTTAAGTTTGAGAGTCTGCTTGGTTATTTCATCTTCGCCGATGGTGATAACAAATTCAGACTTTAGTTTATCGGCGGTCCTGAACTGGCTCTTGACGCTCTTGCCTTCATAATCCATATCTGCGGAGATACCTTTTTGGCGGAGCGTGGTGATTATATGGAACGCCTTCGGGCTGAACTTCTGGTCAATCACGGCTACGAAAACCTTGGGCCGGGGCGGTTCAGGCATTTTTATATCGGCTGATTCCAGCGCCAGCATAGTTCGTTCCAATCCGATGGCAAACCCGACCGCACCCAGCGATGGCCCGCCCAGTTCGGCAATCAGGTCATCATACCGCCCGCCGCCGCAAAGCGCATCCTGGGCGCCCAGAGAAGAATGAGTTATCTCAAATATGGTTTTGGTGTAATAATCAAACCCCCGGACCAGGTGCTTGTCAAGACCATATTTCATGCCGGATTCATCCAGGGTTTTGATAAGATTATCAAAATGTGCGCGGCAGTCAGCGCAGAGATATTTATCAAACGCCGGCACATCCTTGTTGATAGCAATGCAATTAGGGGTCTTGCAGTCCAGTATCCGGAAGACATTCCTCTGGAAGCGACGCTGGCAGTTGCCGCAGAGTTGCGGCAGATGCGGTTCCAGATATTTCTTGAGGGTATCGCGATAAGCATCGCGGCATTTATCGGCATCAAGCAGGTAACTGGTGGAACCGAGCGCCTCCACGCCGGCCTGGGTAAACTGGCGCCGGCGGCCCTTCTGCGGACGCTCGTAACGGAAAAGCGGTCCGCAATAATATAATTTTTGGAACTGCTTAATCTTGGGCAGGTTGTTTTCCAGATATGAGCGGACTATCGGCGCAGTCAATTCAGGCCGCAGGGTAACACTATCCTCGCCCGGGGTTTCGGATTTATTAAAGGTGTACATTTCTTTCTCAACGATATCCGATGTATCGCCGATGGCCCGGTTGAAGAGCGCGGTATATTCAAATATGGGCGTCCGGATTTCGGAATAGCCGTACCGCTCAAATACTGTCCGGACCGTATCTTCCACATACCGCCAGAGCGGTATCTGTTCCGGCAGGATATCAGATGTTCCGGTTGGCACTTTGATTTCTTTCATATAGGATTAGATTTATAGCAAATATCCCCGACGGGGTCAAGAAAACTGCAACCACCCCGCTTGGGCGGGACTCCGCTGTCGCTACGCAGATAAACACAGATAGACACGAATTGCCGGCATTTATCTATGTATATCGGTAGCAGTAAAATGCCCCAGCACCCGGCGGCTGATGTCCGCGGCGCTGTCGTCTCCCTTTATATCTACCCACTTTATCGGCACACCAAGCGAGCGCTCAGTAAACCATGTCATCTGGTGCTTGGCAAGTTGATGGGTGTTTGTCTTGACCAGTTCTTTAGCCGCATCAAGGGTTATCTCGCCCTTCAGATGACTAATCACCTCTTTATAGCCAACGGCCTGGGCCGCCTCACGGCTTAAGCCATCCTTGGAATCAACCAGTTTGGCCACTTCTTTAACCAGGCCTTTGGCAAACATCTGGTCCACCCGCACATTTATCCGGTTATGCAGGTCGGTCTTGGCGCGCCTTAAACCGGTCACCTTGGCATCATATCGTAATGATTGCTTATTAAATTGCGTCTGGAGCGACGAAATGGGCTTGCCGGTAATCGTATATACCTCAAGGGCGCGGATAATCCGTTTGGCATCGTTCGGATGCAGTTGCCCGGCTTTGACCGGGTCAACGGCCTGGAGTTCCCGGTGCAGATAATCGCTCCCCTTTTCGGCCGCAACGCTTTCCAGACTCTTGCGAACCGATTCGTCCGAGCCCGGCCCGCTGAACATCCCGTGCAGGACGACCTTGAGATACAAAGGCGTGCCGGCTACCAGTAAGGGTATCTTCCCGCGCGATTTGATGCCGGCTATCGCATCGTCGCAATCCTTGAGAAACATAGATGTGTTATACGGCTCCCAGGGGTTGACAATATCTATCAGATGATACCGGACTTGTTGGCGTTGTTCAACGGACGGTTTGGCCGTGCCGATATCCATCCCTCTGTATATTTTCATAGAGTCAATGGATATGATTTCGGCATTGAGTTCCTGGGCGAGGTTGAAAGCGACACTACTTTTACCGGAGGCAGTCGGGCCAAGAAGAATATACATAGTCAGTGACAAGATGATAGCACTCAGGTGGTAGTGAAGCACTATTGATACTCACGGTATTAATGTCCTAATAGGCTCACTTTGACTGTCATTCCCGTCCCGATGGCTATCGGGAGGAATCCAGTCAGATAAAGGGTTCTCTGGATTCCTGCTTTCGCAGGAATGACCCGATGGGTAGGACATTAACAATATGAGGCTCAATAATACCCCGTCACTAACACCTAATCACTATTTAGTATGGATACGGCGGTTTAGGCGGCTCCTCGGACTCAACCGTGTATTCCAGTTTCTGTTTCAGGTCTTCTATGGTATGCTTCGGAGCAAACCGGGTATGAAGCCAGTAGCATAAATAAATCCCGAACGAAACCATAATCAGAAACTCTATCGGGCTGAAGAACTTGGGGATAATACAGGCGCTGACCGTATCCACCACCCCGCTTATCATCCCCTGTAATACATATACGGTGTTGTAACGGGCCAGGAAATTTGACGAGACCTTCAAACTGCTGGCCAGAACCAGCGCGGCCGCAAAGAGCGAGCCGATAAATCCGATACCCCGACCGAGCATCCCGCTCAGCAGACGTTCCATCACCCGCCAGGTCAGCCAGGTCAAGGCCAGCGCCGTGGCCAACGAGAATACAAAGGCAATCACGCTGTCAATAATCTCCATTGTGGTAGGTAAGTGTTCAACAACCTTCATTACGGTCTGTTCGTTCATAAATATCTCCTTTATCAAGGCGTCTGAAACGCTTGTTGCATAATTATATGATAGTCACCCTGTCTGTCAATAAAAACACTCAAATTCTTGACAGTTTAAGCCGATAATACTATAGGGATAATCTGTTTTATCAGGTGAATCAGTTTACCGATTATGAAGCCCCGTTAGAGATACCCAGCACCTACTTTGGCTGAAGCCAAAGTAGGTGCTGGGGTAATATCATAATCAAATCTCTGACGAGAAGTTAAATAATCATAAGACAACTTTGCTAAGGAGGGAGATATAAAATATCTCTAACGGGGTGAAGCGTAAAGAAGAAAACGAAAGTTTACTGTCCCAATTTGAGATAGGGCTGTATGAGGCGGCCGTGCGGGCCAACCGGAACAATGTCCCGGCCCTGCGCGCCCTGGGCTACCTCTATACCAAAACCGCCCAATACGAAAAGGGACTGGAGATAGACAAACGGCTGGTCTCGCTGTTGCCTGAGGATGCGGTTTGCCATTATAACCTGGCCTGCAGTTATTCTATGACCAACCAGATAGACGATGCATTCAAGTCACTGGAACTGGCCATCCTGCTCGGATATAACGATTTGGAGCATCTCCAGAAAGACCCCGATTTTGTCAACATCAGGAAAGACCCGCGCTATCAAAAGGTTATGGAGCAGATAAAGGGCAACCAGCGCCTGGCGTGATAAAGTAAACTGATTTAACAGATTTATCTGATTAATCCGCTTACTATTGATACTCATATAACTAATGTCCGCCCCGGTGGGTCATTCCTGCGAAAGCAGGAATCCAGAGAACCCCTTATCTGACTGGATTCCCGCCGGAGTTTATCCCGCTGGATTCCCGTTTTCACGGGAATGACAAGCGGGGCGGGAATGACAGTCAAAGTGAGCCTCTTAGGA
>JACQXL010000024.1 GCA_016208805.1 Planctomycetota bacterium
ACCATCTGATAAGGTCTCAGGTGAGAGTTTATAGGTGGTCGTGGTGATAGCCGTTTTGGTAATGATATTCTGTACAAAAATACTGTCGGTAGCCAATTCCAAGATATAAGTTACCGGCGGTGTAGGGTCTATAACCTCAGTCCATGCAAAGGTCGGTTGGTTGGTGCTGGTAATTGCACCAGAAACAGGACTAATAAGGTCAGGAACAGGAGGTGAGGTAATATCTACTGTGAATGACCAAGCGGTAGAAGGGGCGCTTCTGTTCCCGACCCCATCACGGGCTCTGACACGCCAATACCAGAGACCATCTGACAAAACCTCTGGCGAAAGTTTATATGAGGTCACGGTTATACCTGTCTTGGTAACAACATTCTGGGTAAAGATAGAATCAGTGGCTAATTCCAATATATAGGTTACAGGTAGTGAGGGGTCTGTAACAGCAGTCCAAGAAAAGGTTGGTTGATTAGTGCTGGTGATTGCTTCAGAAGCCGGGCTAAAAAGGTCAGGAACTAGAGGTGGGGTAGTATCAACCGGCGGCAGTTCTGTCTGGCACGGTGCGTATCCGAGTTTCCAGCCATCCTTAACTTTATAAGGCCAACTGTCTACCACATTAAAAGCATTACTATCATAAGGCGGGGAATCTCTGCCGGGTAGATGGAAGCCAGGTGCTTCTGTATGTCCCCACCAGTTGCCTTTATTATTATAGGAAAGTTCTATCCCTTGGTCGGAGTTGACATTATAATTTATATTGCCGTAGATATTGTTGTGGTAAATACGATTAGTGGGACTGTTATAGAGCCGAACTCCATAATTATTGTTTGAAGTAACTGTGTTGTCGGTGAAGGTGTTATTAGAGCTGAGGTAGAGATAGATGCCGTCGGAGTTTGAGTTGGCTGTGTTGCTGGTGAGGGTGTTGGTGGAGCAGAACCAGTTGAGCCAGATGCCGTAGTATTGGCCTGGCCCGTTTGTTGTGTTGTCGGTGAGGGTGTTGTTGTTGGAGTAGGAGATGAGGCTGATGCCGTCGTAGGTATTTGAGTTGGCTATGTTGCTGGTGAGGATGTTGTAGTTGCTGGAGCCGAGCCAGATGCCCTCCCGGTTTGAGCTGGCGTTGTTGTCGGTAAGGGTGTTGTAGTTGCTGGAGTAGAGCCAAATGCCGTAATAGGTATTTGAGTTGGCTGTGTTGCCGGTGAGGGTGTTGAAGGAGCTGGAGTAAAGGTAGATGCCGTAGTCGCGGTTTGAGTTGGCGGTGTTGCTGGTAAGGATATTGTTGGAGCTGGAGTAGAGGTAGATGCCGCTACCGCTGCTACCGTAGGTGTTTGAGATGGCGTTGTTGTCGGTGAGGGTGTTGTAGTTGCTGGAGTAGAGCCAGATGCCGTAGTAGTTTGAGTTGGCTGTGTTGCCGGTGAGGGTGTTGGTGGAGCTGGAGTAGAGGTAGATGCCGTAGTCGCGGTTTGAGTTGGCTGTGTTGCCGGTGAGGATGTTGGTGGAGCTGGAGTAGAGGTAGATGCCGAAGGATATTGTTGGAACTGGAGTAGAGGTAGATACCGTTGCCTCTGTTTGAGTCGGCGTTGTTGTTGGTGAAGGCGTTGAAGTTGCTGTAGTGGAGCCAGATGCCGCTGCCATTTGAGTTGGCTGTGTTGCTGGTGAGGGTGTTGGTGGAGCTGTAATAGAGCCAGATGCTGGTGCTTTGGTTTGAGTCAACTGTGTTGCTGATGAGGGTGTTGTAGTTGCTGGAGTAGAGCCAGATGCCGTAGCCGTTTGAGTTGGCTGTGTTACTGGCGAGAGTGTTGGTGGAGCTGGAGTAGAGCCAAATGCCGCTACCGTAGTAGGTGCTTGAGTTGGCTGTGTTGTCGGTGAGGGTGTTGTAGTTGCTGTATTCTAGCGAGATGCCATTAGAGTTTGAGTTGGCTGTGTTGCCGGTGAGGGTGTTGTAGTTGCTGGAGTAGAGCCAGATGCCGTAGCCGTTTGAGTTAGCTGTGTTACTAGCGAGAGTGTTGGTGGAGCTGGAGTAGAGGTAGATGCCGACGCCGTAGATATTTGAGCTGGCGGTGTTGGTGATGACTTCGTTAGAAGTACATGAGATAAGGGTAATTCCGTAACTAAAATTTTGTACTGTACAGTTTTTGATAGTTACGTCAGAACGACCATTCATATAAATCCCATAACCCCAGCCGGGACCACTTATGGTGTAATTGTTACCATCAAATGTAAGCCCATTTGCCTGGATTACAATATGCTCGGCAATATCTTTGGTTAATTGACAGGTGGTTGCATTTAGCCAGATACCAACACCTTTGGGAACCACTTCATCTTTCGGGTCGTCTTTCCCCCAAATATTTATGGTCACAGATGTCGGCAAAAGATAAACATGATGGTTTGACTTTATATCCTGTATCCACGAAATCTCTCCTCCAGCGGATGGAGTTAACTCTGCGATAGAAAAACCATCCTGATGCAAAAAATGAGGGAATGTTGTTAAGTCTATACCAGAAATAGTAATTATTGTTTCCGTTGCTGAGATTGTATTCAATGGCTCTATATGGAAACTAATCGTATTAGTAATGGCTTGTATGCTGATATGTATTTCCTCGGTTGAGGTAACCCTGAGATTAGGGAATATGGGATTATCCTTGAGAACAAAGACAGTCCCAGTGCCACTGAAAGGGCTGTGAAACCCATCTGGTTTCGTCATCTCTGTTATTTGTTGCTGTATTTCTTCTGGAGTAAGCGCAAACAGGTTGAGCGCCGATAGGATTAGGAAACCACCCAGACAAATTACCACCTGAGATATTCTTTTGTTCATAACTACCTCCTATGTTGGACTACTGGATAACTACCTCCTATGTTGGACTACTGGTTACTTCGGACATCTATTATAATATAGCACTTTATTGCCACTTGTCAAGGCGAAAATCAGATTTTAGCCAAAATAATTCTATCCTTTCCTATAAGATAAGATTTCCTGTAATACCTACCTTTTCCATCTGCCGGAAATTGACTACCGGCCCTTCGGCAGTGAGTCCGGTATCTGCCTCAGGACGAACCTGTAAACGTGTCATATCGCCACTTCAATCTGTTGAAGTCCGTTAAATTGGGGCAATTCTTTTAATTCGCCTTTAGATTTTAACTCCTCAATGCATAGTTCCAGCACTTCTTTAAGGTTCTTATGCAGTTCATCAAGTGTTTTCGCCTGCGTATGCGCGCCGGTAATGCCGGGAATAATGCCGACATACAGTTTTGTGGCCGGGTCCCATTCAACATAGGCGGTAAATGTTTTCATAAACGACTGTCCTCCATATACTGATAAAATATAGTTTTTAATCGCTCTGATGTCAATCTAAAAGTAACCAGATTAAGCCCCTACGGGATAAACAGATAAAACTGATAATATCCGATAAATCTGTTTAATCCGTTTACTAATTATTCCACCCAGTAGTTAGGTGATTCTTTGGTGATGGAGATATCGTGCGGGTGGCTTTCCTTGAGACTGGCTGATGAAATAACGATGAATTTTGCCTTGGTGCGGAGTTCCTCTATCGTCTGCGCGCCGCAGTAACCCATCCCGGCCCTCAGGCCGCCGACCAACTGGTACACGAAGTTGCCGAGCGGTCCCCTGAACGAGATACGGCCTTCCACGCCTTCGGGCACGAGTTTCTCGCGCTGGGTGATATCGGCCTGGCCGTAACGGTCCTTGGAGCCCTTAATCATGGCGCCCTCGGAGCCCATGCCCCGGTAAATCTTGTATGTCCGGCCCTTGAACAGGAACGTCTCGCCCGGGCTTTCGGTCACGCCGGCGAACAGCCCGCCAATCATCACGGACGATGCGCCGGCCGCAATGGCCTTGGAGATATCGCCGGAATATTTTATGCCGCCGTCCGCGATGACCGGGACTTTGTATTTATGGGCCACCCGGGCGCAGTTATAGATGGCCGTAATCTGGGGCACGCCCACGCCGGCGATAATACGGGTGGTGCAGATGGAACCCGGCCCAATGCCGACCTTGACGCCGTCTGCGTCGGCCTTAATCAGGTCCAGCGCGCCTTCGGCCGTGGCTACGTTGCCGGCGACCACGTCTATCTTGAACCGTTTCTTGATTTCTTTTACGGTATTAATGACATTATTGGAATGGCCGTGCGCCGTGTCAACCACAATCACGTCAATGCCAGCGGCGACCAGTTTCTCTACGCGTTCTAAATCCTTGACGCCGACCGCAGCGCCGACGCACAGGCGGCCCTGCTTGTCGCGGCAGGCATCGGGGAACTGGAGTGTCTTGTTAATATCTTTAATCGTAATCAGGCCTTTGAGTCGGTTATCTTTATCAACCAGCAGCAGTTTCTCCACCTTGTTCTTGTGGAGAATCTGTTTGGCCTGCTCCAGCGTGGTGCCGGGCGCGGCGGTAATAAGATGTTCCTTGGTCATCACATCGGCGATTTTCTTGTCATCCGACTTCTGGAACCGCAGGTCGCGGCTGGTGATGATACCGACCAGTTTCTTATCCTCTATCGTAACCGGGATGCCGGAGATATGGTAATCGGCCATAATCTTTTTGGCGTTGCCGGTGGTCTCGTCCGGCGGCATGCAGATGGGGTCGGCGATAACGCCGCTGGCCGAACGCTTGACCTTGATAACCTCGCGGACCTGTTCCTCGATGCCGATATTGCGGTGGATGATGCCGATGCCGCCTTCCTGGGCCAGGGCGATGGCTAAATTGGCTTCGGAAACGGTATCCATCGGGGCTGAGGCAATCGGGATGTTTATGGGCAGATGGCGTGAGAAAAAGGTCCTGGTCTCCACCTGCGCCGGGATGATGCTTGATTTCTGCGGCACAAGCAGGACATCGTCAAAGGTGATACCTTCACCGATAATCTTGTTATCCATAGGGTAGATATACTATGCGGGAAAGATTGTGTCAAGAAAATCCCGACTAAAGTCGGGATTACACACCCCTACCCCTCTCAAGAGGGGATTTCCCCATAAGTCCCCTCTAATAAGAGGGAATTTAGGGGTGTGTAGTATTTTATATTTTACTATACCTTAAAACTTGGCCAATATTTTACGGATGGCCATAGCCCGGTGGCTGATGCGGTGTTTGAGGGAGATGGGAAGTTGGCCGAAAGTGGCCGTGGCGGGATACGGGATACGAGATGTGCGATTTGGGATAAAGAGCGGGTCGTAGCCGAAGCCATTTTTGCCGGCCGGTTTTAAGGCGATTCTGCCCCAGCAGATGCCTTCGGCCCGGGCGATAACCCCTTTTTGCGGATGGGCAATGACCACGGCCGAGCGATAGCGGG
This sequence comes from Planctomycetota bacterium, assembly GCA_016208805.1. GTDB lineage: Bacteria > Planctomycetota > MHYJ01 > JACQXL01 > JACQXL01 > JACQXL01. The sequence continues at coordinate 5,292 of JACQXL010000024.1, forward strand.
CAATACTTCCGGATAACAGTATGTTAGATGATGCCCGCCTACGTGGCGCCAGAGGCGACACTTCGGCGAGGCGAAGCAGGAGTTTGGCGTTGTTATCAATATCACCGGCATTCTTGTGTCGGTCCGAAGTGGCATAGCGGGCCGAACGCAGGCCGGGCATCCAGTTGAGCGCCTTGACCTCTATGCCGGAATCCTCGCCCAGCGTGAGATGGCCGGTATGCTTTGCGACGGCAACGGCCTTTTTGGCCGCATTGGACAGATAGGTTCGGCCGTTTTCTTTCACTTCAGGCGCATCGGGGAAACGGCTCAACGATATAAATCTAATATTCGGGATACCCTTACAGGACAAGCGGGATTCACGATGCGAGATACGGTATATCGCTTTTATTTCCCGGACCTTGTGCTGGTTTCTGGTGGCGATGAGGATAGTTAACATTATTTTACCGCAGAGACGCAGAGGACACCGAGGGAATCTTGATTTTTGGTGTATTCTCTGCGAACTCCGCGCCTCTGCGGTGGAAGCATATCTTTTCCGCAAAGAGTTGACAATATTTAGCCGATATTGTTTAATTGATAGGTTATGCAAACCAGATTAAGTGCATTCTGCGACAAGTTATTAGAAGCCGGCTGGCTGGCGGCGTTGGTGCTGGCGCCGTACTATATGAACATCTACACGCACCGGATGTTTGAGCCGGACAAGGCCTGCCTGATTCGCTCAATTGCCTGGGTAATACTGGTAGCCTACCTGATAAAGCGGCTGGAAAGAACCATCCAGTCAAAGGGATTAACTACTAAATTTAAGAATACAGACAAAGTCACCAATATTAAAAATCTCGTTAAAGGTGTTGATTATTTTATTGATTCGCCACTGACAAAGAATGATAACGCTTGTGTGAATACGGAGGTCATATCCCAAGTCAGAAACAATGATCGTTTATCCATATTTACTAAACCATCTTCTTTAAGCACGTTGAAACTTTCCATCTTTTTCCCGGTCCTGTTTTATGTCTTTTCGTATGCGCTTTCCACGGCCACCTCATCCACTCCTTATGCCAGTTTCTGGGGCGGTTACGACCGCCTCCAGGGGTTATACACCTTTTTCGGATATTTCGTCATATTCTTCATCGCCGTAACGCATATCAAGACCAAGAAACAGTTGGACCGCATCATCAGCACGATGATATTGACCTCCGTGCCGCTGGTGGCGTATGGGTTGATTCAACGCAGCGGCATAGACCCTGTGCCGTGGCAAGCGATGGACCCACGTGACCGTATTTCCGCCACGATGGGCAACCCGATTTTCTTTGCCGCATATTTAATACTGGTTGTCCCGCTGGCGCTGACCAGACTGGTAAAAAGTATTTATAAAGAAGACTGGCTGATGATAACCGTTTACAGCATATTGATTCTGGCGCTGATAACCGATACGGTGCTGGCCCAGAGCCGCGGCCCGCTCCTGGGGCTGATGAGCGGGACTTTTGTGTATATGCTGGTATTTAGTTGGCGGGAACGGATAAAGTGGCTGTTCAAGACGCTCCTGATAACCAGTATTACCGGCGGGATATTCCTGACGCTATTCAACCTGCCGCATCTTGTTCCGCTGGAGAAACTGCCGGCAGGTAGCACGATTAAACCGGCCTGGAACAAGACATTCGGAAAACTGTTAAAAGTCCCCTACCTTAAAAGATTGGGGGTGCTGGCTGAGACCAAGCCGGGCAGCACCGGCCGGACCAGGATGATTCTCTGGAAAGGCGCCCTGAAACTGATTACGGAAACGCCGTTCAGGTTTATGGTCGGACACGGGCCGGAATCGCTGGCCACCGTCTTTTACAGGTATCATACCAAGGAGTTGATAGACCTGGAAGGGTCCACCACTCACGCCGACCGGTGCCATAATGCGATTTTAGATTCATGGGTCAACCAGGGGCTTATCGGATTGATTGCCTATCTTTTCCTGATGGGCGGCATTATGTATTTAGGCATCAGGGCGATATTTAAATCAGCCGGGCCGGTTGACAAGCCATCGGGCCTCAGCCCACCGCCTGTTGATGCAAAAGAGCCGGCATCAATCCGCCCCGATGTTCATCGGGACTCCCCCGAAATAATCGGGACTTCGCTGCGGCTCCGCGCTTCGCTCCGAGATTACAATCTTATCTTAATCGCTTTATTGGCCGGCATAGTTTCTCATTTTATAGAAACCGTCTTCGGGATTGCGATTGTCTCTACCAACACTTATTTCTGGGTATATTGCGCGGCGCTGTATGCAGGCGGAGTCCTGAAGAATTCGGCGGTATATAGCCGGCCTAAACCGACTCCGAATCTGCCGGGTAAAACGACACCGACAACTGCCCTGCCTTCTATCTGGTATTATATCTTCTGGCTGTATGCCGGCACAACGCTCCTGCTCAATGTTGTGCTGGTAACCTATTACTGGCCGGACGAGAGAACCAACGTTGATTATTATATCATCGGTTCTTATGTGTGGTTATTGGCCGGAATACTCTGCGGGGCGTTAGCCCTGCCGTCAAACGGCAACAGCCGCGAGCGCAAGACTGACTGGCGTTTCGGCAACAGTTTGATATATTTAACGCTTATTTTGGGCGCCGTAATAATTATCTATATAACCAATCTCAATCCGATACGGGCGGACGGCGCTTATAAATTCTGTTTCAGTTATGATATGGGCGCCGAACGGTTCATCAGAAACAATCCCCGGCCGAGCAAGGAGGACGCCTCAAATGCGTTTAATACGAGGTTGGCCAGTATCCCGTTTTATCTGACCACACTGCGGCTGGCGCCCAAGGAAAAGACATATCTCAACGGCGCGGCCCGGAATTTCCTGGAGATGGCCAAGTTAGACCAGATGAGGTCGGGCGGAAACCGGCCGCCCGATGAAAGGCCGAAACTAAACGGGATGCCGACCATCAAGGAAATTACCCGGATAGAAATACCCGTTTCTGAAGGGATTCCCCAACCGCATAAGTCGCTTTTTGCCAAATTCACGCATATTGATTTCTTTTATTGCAGTCTGAGTTGCATTTCTGATGCCTATCGGCTGGAGCCGAATAATTTTGAGCGGATTATGGGAATGATACGGATATACCGCTACTGGGGCCAACTGACCGGCGACATTACCAAATACCAGGAGGCATTAGAGTTATGCCGCCTGGCGATGGCAGCCAGCCCTGTAAATCCCAGCGTGACCAGAGAAATAAACGATATCAATCTGGCGATGGACCGATTGCCGCCACAACCACCGGCACCGCCGAAATAGGATATGAAAATAAAATGGCTGGGACATTCGGCTTTTGCCATCACATCTAAAGACAATAAAATTATTATCACCGACCCTTTTGATGCCGGCTACTACGGCGGCGAAATGAGATACCAGAAGATTACTGTCACGGCTGATATCGTCACAACCAGCCATAGCCATCCCGACCACTGCGGAATAAAACTTCTGCCCGGCAAGCCGCAGGTTATTAACCAAAGCGGTGAATTCAATATCGGCAGTATTAAGATAACCGGCATCCCGTCCTGGCACGATACCAAACAAGGCAAGGAACGAGGCAATAATATTATCTTTGTTTATGAGATAGACGCAATCAAGTTGGCACATCTGGGCGACCTGGGGCATATCCCGACCAAAGAGCAACTGGATAAAATAGGCCGGGTTGATATTTTATTCATACCGGTGGGCGGACACTTTACGATTGATGCGGCGCAGGCAACTGATGTAGCGTCAAAGATGGCACCGAAAATAGTTATCCCGATGCATTATAAAACCGATGCCCTGGATTTCCCGATAACCGGCGTGGATGCTTTTCTGGCCGGCAAGCAGAATATCAATAAATTAACCTCGCCTGAAGCGGCGGTTACCGAAGAAACTCTTCCGACCCGGATGGAAATATGGGTTTTACCATATCCCGGTCAGGATATTTTACGGACATAAATATCCTGGATAACCTCATTATCCATCGCAATATCGGTCTGCCCAACCCGCACCACATAAGACGGGAAAGTCTGGTGCATCTTAACCGTCACGGCCGGCAGGATGCCGAGCGAAGTCAGGTGGTCAAGCCGGTGATGGTGTTTTGTAACGACATATACAATTTTGCCGGACTCGCCGCTTTTGAGGCTTGGCAGCGGGACAATGATACTTTTTATATTCTTCTCGGCCCGTTTACAGCATTCGCCCGGCGGAATCGGATAGCCGTGCGGGCATTCAGTCGGGTGGCCTAAAAGGGTGCAGATGGCCTCAAGCACCTCTTCGCTCAGGAAATGCTCAAACGAGCAGGCATTGCGTTCCAAGTATTTCTCGCCCAGTTCCATCACATCGGTGAAAAGCCGCTCGCTCAACCGATGCGACCTGACCAATGTGGTGGCGCGGGCTCGCCCCTTTTGCGACAGGGTCACCTTGCCGTTTATCCTGGTCAGATAATCGTCCTGGACCAATTCTTCAATTTGCGCCTGCGTTGCTTCCGGACCGACGCATTTCAGCAGGTCCAGAGCATCTGCCCGCAACTGCTCCTGCTTCATCCAGATGGCCTCAAGGATTTCGTCGCGAATATTCAATTCCATAATACTGTCCTCCGTATACTAAAACGATATTTTCAATAATTGCAGTGCGTGATTAACCAATCCGCCCACCAGAATCGCAAACGGAAAAATAAGAGATATCATTATCAACGCACTTTTTAAGCCGCGCTCGCGAACCATCATCAGGAAATTGGCAATGCAAGGCACAAAAAGGGTGATGGTCACGATGCTAACCAGCACTTGATTGGGATTGAGCAGGCCGTTTTTGAGGAGGTCGTATAATCCGGCCGCGCCGTAATCGCGCCGGAAAAACCCGACCAGAAAGGTCTGGGTGGCCTTGGCCGGTAATCCCAGCCAGTCCTGCACCAGCGGGCTGGTAATATATTCTATTATTCTTAACAGGTGCACCCGGTCAAGGACGAATAATATGGCCGTGCCAATAATAAAAAGCGGTATCACTTCTATCAGATACCACTTAATCCGGGCGAATGTCTTTATCAGGATATTGCCTATCTGGGGGATGCGGATGGGTGGTATTTCCAGTATAAAATCGCTGCGCCGGCCCGGGATAATCCGGTCGGCTAATGCGCCGACCGCCAATAAAACTACTATTTCTATGGCCAGCCAGCATATTGTGGCGCTGAACGAGATGGCGCTGAGCATCCCTAAAATGACGCCCAACTGGGCCGAGCAGGGAATCGCCAGCGCCAACAGGAATATGGTAATAATCCGTTCTTTGGGTGTGGCCAGAATCCGGGTGGTCATTGTCGCCATCGTATCGCAACCTAAACCCAGGACCAACGGCAGGACGGCCTTGCCGTTGAGGCCCATCACCTTGAATATCCTGTTTACCATAATGGCCAGCCGGGGCAGGTAACCGGAATCTTCAAGGATACTGAATGCAATAAAGAAGGTTCCGACTATCGGCAGGACTATGGCAAAGCCATAACTGAGCGCCATTGTGATGAGTCCGTATTCGCCAACAAAGAAATCGCGAAAGATTGTCCAAGGTATCAGGAAGTTAACGGCTGAAACGGCCCATTTATTGATGTATTGTTCGAATACGGTATTTTCCATGAAGCCAACCAGCGTGCCGGCGCCGAACACGCCTACAAATTCATAGAGTAAAAAGAGCACCGCCAATACGACCGGCACACCCCAGACCGGATGAGTCGTAATTTTCCCCAGAAACGGTAGAATTATTTTCCTCTTGGGCGGCTCAAACTTAATAATCTCTTTAAGTATTTCGTCCACTTTCTCAAACCGCCGTTCATTGATAAGATAACTTAACGGTTTCTGATAAAAGGCCGCCAAACTATTACGGATTGACGATATCTCTTGGACTTGCGCAGGCGAGAGTTTTTTGGCCAGACTGTCATCACCGGCCAACCACATTAAGGCAAATGAACGTTTGGAAATAGTCGTATCAGGCAAAAGACGACAGATATCCTGCACGGCAAACTCTATTTTCGGTTCATAGGCAAAAGTCATCGGGGAAACGGCCGGGTCGGCTAATGCCTTGATTAACGAAGCAATGCCCTTCTTTTCTGTCGCAACGGTCGGAATAACCTTGACGCCGAGTATCTCTGCTAATTTCTCACTATTGATAATCATCCCCCGCTCTTTAATTTCATCATACATATTAAGAGCGATGACGAACGGCAGGCGCATCTCAACTAATTGGACAGCAAGAAACAGTGCCCGGCGAATCATTTTGGCATCCGCCACCAGAATAATGTTATTGATGTCACCGGCTAAAAGAATATCACGCGTGACGCTTTCGTCCTCAGACATCGGGATAAGATTATTTACACCAGCCGTATCAACAATTCGATATTGTCCTTTTGCGAGTTTGCTGATGCCTTCCGTGATTTCAACGGTCGTACCGGGATAATTGGAGACGGTAACGTATTTACCGGTCAGGTGACCGAATATTACGCTTTTGCCGACATTGGGATTGCCCACAAGAATAATCTTCATAGGTGTTGAGATTACAAGACCGCCCCGATGCTCCGTTCGGGACTCCGCTGCGGCTTCGCAGTCAGTCCCGTACTTATGCGGGATATTACATATTGATGTCAGGAAAGTAAAGAGATTTAGTCAACCTCGGGTAGATCTACAGATTCAGTCAGGAATGATTTGGCTGATATGCCCTGCCGGGTAAACCTGATGGTGACCGCCCCGTTATCATAAGATGTCAGAATACCTGCGCCGCATTCGCCGTGTAATTCTATCCAGCCGTCCACAATATCCTTCCGGCTGGCATTAATCAATACATATGCCGGTTTGGCTTTCTCAAGCAGTTCT
>JACQXL010000083.1 GCA_016208805.1 Planctomycetota bacterium
CTTATTTATGTGGGGCTGTATTAAGCAATGAAACTAAAGCCGAAACTCAAGAAATTGACCAGCGTGCCGATATTGCCCACTTTATTAACACTGGGCAATCTTCTGTGCGGGTTTGGAGTGATCATTTATGCGGCCAAGGGGGCGCTGGAGATTGCCGCGTCTAAGGGGTCGTTGGAGATTGCGGCATGGCTGATATTCGTCGCAATGGTATTTGATGCGCTGGACGGCCGGGTTGCCCGGGCGACCAAAACAGCATCACATTTTGGCGAACAGATGGATTCGCTGGCTGATGTGATAACATTCGGGCTGGCACCGGTGTTCCTGACCAATGTGCTCCTTAACTCAAAATCCATCCATTATGTAATTCCATTTCGCTTTATTATAGTGTTGGAAGCATTTTACCTGGTCTGTGCGACATTACGATTGGCCCGGTTCACCATTGAAACCGCGTTGGACCGGAAAAGCCACGAGTATTTTTCCGGGCTGCCCACGCCGGGCGCAGCCGGTTTCCTGGCCAGCCTGGTTATCTTATATGTCCACCTTGATGAGATATATAAAATCAAAGAGGCTGAGACAATGCTGTTGGTATTACCTTTCGTTATTCTGCTCCTGTCTGTCCTGATGATAAGCCGATTTCAGTATGTTCACCTGCTTAATAAACTCTCGCGTAATCATCCGTTTACCACGTTGGTAGAAGTAGTCCTGTTCGCCTTATTAGTTGCCTTCCAATTGGAAATCACTATCTCGGCGGTATTATTAATTTATGTCCTAAGCGGACCGTATAGCCATATCAAATCACGCCTGTTCCATAAGATTGCACCAGATAACCAACCAGAATCGTGGCGGGCCGAAGACAAACACGTATCAACCAATTAATCATATGAAAGTCAAGCCAGATAATCACCCCGGCATAATCGCTTATGTTGGACTGGGCTCAAATCTGGGAGACCGTAAAAAGAATATCGGTTTGGCTATCCGCATACTCGGCGAAAAAGGGGATGTAAAAATATCAGGGGTATCATCTTTTTATCGGACTCAGGCGATTGATGAGTCAAATAAACCGCTCCCTGATACACCGTCGTTCCTTAATGCAGTTACGGAAATTGAAACCATACTGCCGGCCGGGCAACTCCTAAAGAAACTTCAGAGGATAGAAAAGAAAATGGGAAGGGTTCGGTTACGCGGTGCCAAGGCAATTGGACCGCGTCAGATAGACCTTGACCTGCTGTTATACGACCATCATATCCTGCGCACGAAAGAATTATCGTTGCCCCATCCACTATTGCACAAAAGGCGGTTTGTTCTTGAGCCGATGAATGAAATCGCACCGCAAGCAGTTCATCCGGTTTATCATCAAACGATGCGGCAGTTATTGAAAAGGTTGGATTATGCTGGTTATAAATAAGATTAATCCGCTGAAGGCAAAGATTGGCGCGCTTAAGCGGAAAGGGTTGACCATCGGTTTTGTGCCGACAATGGGCGCGTTGCACGAGGGACATCTTTCGCTGATGCGACGAGCCGGCAGAGAGACCGATATCGTGGTGGTCAGCATCTTTGTCAACCCGATGCAGTTTGGGCCGAAAGAGGATTACAAGCGCTACCCGCGCCCGGTTCAACAGGACCTGCATCTATGCCGTTCGGCCGGCGTTGATATTGTATTCAGCCCTTCAGATAAAGAAATTTATCCGTTCACGGCGAGGCCGTTCAGGACGAGTCCGCAAGCGTCAGATACGTTGACCAGAACATTTGTTGATATGTATAAACTTACCGAAACTATGTGCGGCAAATCACGCCCGGGACATTTCCGGGGTGTGTTGACAGTAGTCAACAAGTTATTCAATATCGTTGAGCCGGATATCGCCTATTTCGGCCAGAAGGATTACCAGCAGGCGCTGGTTATCAAGCAGATGGTAACCGATCTGAATATGGATGTTCAAGTCAAGGTGATGCCTATCGTGCGTGAGAAGGATGGGCTGGCGATGAGTTCCCGGAATAAATATCTTACTCCGGCCGAGCGTCAGGAAGCCATCTGTCTTTACAGGGCGCTCCTTAAGGCGACCGAACTCATCTGTTCAAGCAGGCGTCCGGTTAGCGCAGTCAAAATAATCGGTGCGATGAAAGGTATTATTAATTCGGTTAGACACAGCCGGATTGATTACATCGCGGTAGTTGACCCGCAGACGCTTGAGCCGATAAAAACAATAACATACAGGCAAGTATTAATTGCCTTAGCGGTCTATATAGGCAAGACACGCCTGATAGATAATTTCCTTATATGCAAATAACAAAGCAGGGCAAATATCTGAGAATCCTTTCGCCGGCCAAGGTGAACCTGTTTCTTGATGTCATCAGCAAGCGGCCGGATGGTTATCACGAATTGGAAAGTATCTTCCAGACGGTGAACCTGTATGATGTTATCCGGATGACGGGAACAAAATCAGGCATCCGGCTCAGGACTAACCATCCTGAACTGTCCGTCAATAAAGACAACATTGTTTACAAGGCGGCGATGTTAATCAAGAATGAGTATCGGATTAAACAGGGTGTGGAAGTATTCATAGATAAAAATATCCCCATCGGTGGCGGTTTGGGCGGAGGAAGCAGTAATGCGGCGTCCACTTTGATCGGACTGAACCGGCTCTGGGAACTGGGGTTATCGCAGAGTGAACTGGCATTACAGGCCGCTAAATTAGGGTCGGATGTGCCTTTCTTTATTTATGGCGGGACAGCCCTGGTAAAAGGCCGGGGTGAGATAGTTTTTCCGCTGAATCTCAAGCCCAGATTGCATTACCTGTTGGTGGTTCCTTCTTTTCCAGTCCCGACCAAAAAAGTTTACCAGAATCTTAAATTAGGCTTGACAAAACCGAATCCTGATATTAGGATATTAATCAAGGCATTACGGAATAATAACTACACGGCGTTGACGCGATTACTTTATAATCGCCTGGAGACAACGGTTTTGCAACTGTATCCTGATTTACGACGCATCTATGAACAACTGATTGAACACCTTTATGATGGACTGTTGGTTTCCGGTAGCGGTTCAACCATCTTTAGACTCTGTCGCTCTGAAAAGGAGGTGAAGGGATTAACAGAGCGGCTGAGCCAAGATAATATAGTAACCGGCCGGGGAATGGGTATCAGCAAGGTTTTAGAAGTAACTACAGTTTAACCGTAGATAGCACACCTGTGTTTTTCGTGCTGGGGGAGGTGTTCAAAGATGGATATTACAGAGGTTAAAGTGAAACTGATGCCTCGTCATCAGACTGATAAGTTGAAGGCGTTCTGCAGTATCACGATTGATAATGAATTTGTGGTACGCGATTTAAAGGTAATAGAAGGAAGCAAAGGGATGTTCGTGGCAATGCCCAGCCGTAAGATTACCGACCACTGTCTGAGATGCGGCTGTAAGAACGATGTGATTGCCAAGTTCTGCTGTGAGTGCGGCGCCAAACTCAATGCCAACCGGGCCGAAAAGGACGAAAAAGGCAGGGCCAAAATACACACTGATATTGCCCATCCGATTAACGGCCAGTGCCGCGAGAAGATTCGGGAAAAGGTTATCAGGTCTTTCAGGGACGAAGTGGACCGCTCCAAGCAACCCGGTTATACTCCGAAGGAATTGGACGATGTTCCGCCGCCATCTAATCAACCGGACAATAGAAATCAGATATAGGGCACTAAACTATATCCTTCAGGCAGGACCAGCACCCGGCCGCCGCGCGGTAATCGGGCCATAACCGTGTTTACCAAAGACTGTATGTCTTTTACCGGTCTGAATTGCATCATCTTTACAATATCCGGTTTGAGGCGCGAGTAAAAGTAGATATCAAATCTTTTCGCCTTAATCAATGAGCATAGTGCCGTATGCCCTGAGACCGCGAACCCTGTCTGTAATCTTTTCATCATCCGTTCAGGATTACCATCTCTGCTCCATTCCATAAACACATCCGAGCCGATGCCTTCCGGGCATTCCGAGAGGATTATCATCGTGCCGTTTTGTTTGAGCGCCCGTGATGAATGTTCCAGCGTTTTATGCGTTTGAATAAAGTTTATATCGGTCGGATGCCCGCCGGCAGAAGCGATGACACAATCAACCGGTTTTCTGAGTCGGACCTTGCCGGAGTGGTCCAAGAAATCGCATCCGGCGCGGTGGGCTTTGATGATATCACCGCAGAATATCCGGATGATTTCCTCGTGGTGGTTCACCACCAGGTTAATTGAGAAATCAACGTCGGCCATTTTAGCGGATTCAATCATATCTTCATTGACCGGATTGCCATCCAGTTTACCGAGGCAGGCATCCGGATTTTTGCCCTGGCGGGGCGGACGATGTAATACCAAACTATGGTTTTGCGTAATGGTATCGCTTGAAGCGATTCCGGGCACGATAAGTTTACGTCCGCCAGAAAAACCGGCATAGTAATGATATTGAACCACACCAACCGTTATTAGTTTATCGGTTTCAGCCGCATAACGGTTGATTTCCACCTCCGTCCCCCGACTGGTGGTTCCGATATGAATCAATTGGGAACAATCATGAGCATCGTGGTCTATTATCCTGATGGATGAAAATATACTATTGCCGACTATCCGCTTTATTTCCGCTGGCGTATGTGCCGGATGAATGCCCCGGGCCAGGATTATCGTAATGGCATCAGGTTTTATGCCCAGTTTCTGGAGCCGCTTAACCAGGACATCCAACACTCGGTCTGACTGGCACCGGCGGGTTTTGTCAGGTATTACAATAGTTACCCTGTCATTGGGCTTAGTGAATATCCGGTCAAACGGCTTTGAGCCGATGGGTTTATCCAGCGCAGTATTTAAGGCATTACTGATATTATTAATAGGTTTACTTTTTGCTGCCCGTAGCACGGAATATGTAATGCCGTTAGAATCAGGTAATTGTAAACTTTTATACGACTTCCCGAACGGCATCTTGATTATCTGCATAGTATTCCTCTAAGCGGAATGCGTCTCACGCCTGTTAAGAAATAGATTTTATTTTAATGCTCTTTGCCATTAGCAATTCAGCCAGAATACCATTACCCTTAACAAGTCTGGCTATATTGTCCGGTCCGCGTTGGTAAACCTTTCTATAACCGCAGGACGGACTACGCGACTTCAGGTATGCGTCGGAGATACTCACCGATTTCAACAACTTCATAAGTCTGTCGGCGCCTCTTAGGAATGCCGCGGTGACATCCTTATTTCTGGTTTTGACTTGCAGCGGTGAGCGCGAGACAATCTGGGCCGGCGGCCTGGGCGTCGGGAGGCCGCCTAACTTTTCCGGGCAGATAAGTAGAATCGGTTTGTCCTTCAAGCGTTTGAGAAGAGATGTCCGCAGGGCTGAAGAGCCGTCGTAACGGGATTTTATCCCTAAAAGGCAGGCGCTCACAAGATGATATCTCATACCGCCCACAAAATTATGCCTCAAATACCTTAAGAGCCGCCTCCACATTATTGGCAATCGGGAATATCTGGCTGATACCCAGGAGGTCAAAGACTTCCTTGACATTGGGCTTCGGTTTGACAATCACGATATTCCCCTGGTTTTCCTGGGATACGCCGATGGCACCGATAAATACGCCCGCACCGGCACTGCTGATGTAATCCACATTGCTCATATCCACGATAAATTTATAGACCTTTTCGTCAAAGAAGTTATTAATCGCCTGCTCCAGTTCCCCGTAGGTGTAGGCATCAAGAAATCCTTTAAGGGTAAGTGCGATGATATTATTGGGTAATCTTTGAGTTTCAATCTTGAATTCGCTCATCTTATTCCTCCTTGCGGGTTCGGCCTGCAGACGAGCGGACTTCACCGCCTGCAGGACTCTTATATTTAACTAAAAGTAATTGGTTCTGTCCATTTTTGAATGAATATTTCACCTCGTCCATTATCTGGCGGATGAGGAAAATGCCGAGTCCTCGTTTTTTATGTTCCTTAATGCACTGCATAATATCGGGCGGTTTGATGGTGGACGGGTCAAAATCCTTGCCGCCATTAATGATTGATACCTGGAATTTCCGATTGGTTGATTCCACCGTAATATCTATGTAACCTGTTTTCTGCTGTTCGTAAGCATGTTCAATGACATTGCTGACCGCTTCATCCACTGCCAGAACGACCTTATTCTGGTCTGGGGTAGCCAGTTTAGAGCGGCCGCACATACTGGCGATAAACTCGCGCGCCAGTTTCAGGCGCTTGATGTCGCTATTCATTACCAGCCGTTCGGAGAAACTCTCGCTCATATTCATCTCTCTGGTTATGTGCGTCTGATAGAAACAATTGTTATATCGTCATGTTGCGGGGCATTCCCCTTATAATCCTGTAATGCCTTCATCACCACATTTATGAACTGGCTGGATTCCTGCTTATCCGACTGCGTTGCAATGTTGTAAAACCGGGTAGCGCCGAATTCCTCTGTTTTGGCATTCATCGCCTCGGTCACGCCGTCCGTATAACTGACCAGCCGGTCCTGGGCGTTCAACTGAAGCGTCTGTTCCTGGACCAGTTTTTCAAACATCGGGCCTCTATCAAAACCTAAAGCCAGCCCGTTCGGATGAATCAGTTCATATTTACGCTGGGCGCTGCGCCAGACCAATAACGGGTTATGGCCGGCGCTGGCCACCTTTATCGTTCCGGTCGGGATGTTCAGAATATAATACAACGCCGTAACGAACATCCCGCGCCGGACATCACGGGCCAGAATCCGGTTGACCTTGGTCAGGATGTTGGCCGGCGAAAGGTTATGCTCGGATTCTATCCGCACCAGACTGCGGGTCATCGTCATAATCATTGAGGCCGGTATCCCTTTGCCGGATATATCCGCCACAATTACGCCGAGATTATTATCGTCTATTTGAATCAGGTCGTAATAATCGCCGCTGACCTCGTAGCAGGGTTTGTAATGGGCGCTGATATCGTAACCGGCCAGGGCGGGGATTTCTTTGGGCAATAGATTATACTGGATTTCCCGGGCAATATTAAGTTCACGCTCCAGGGCCTTGGTTTCCACTTCTTTCTGGTGTGCGACTTTGAGACTCTTGGTCATTATATTAAAAGTCTTGGCCAGCACGCCGACTTCGTCGCTGGTCTTGACGGAACTCTGGTGGTCCAGGTCGCCGCCGCTGACTACCTGCATATCATACATCAAGTCCTTGACCGGCTTGGTGATATGTTTGGCCATTACAAATCCCACGACACCGCCAATCATAACGGAAATTAAGGCCGGGAATAAGAATGCGATCAGGAGTTTATTCAGGACTTCGTCTATTTGCGTGGCAGAAAGAAATAATATTACCTTGCCTTGAACCAGGCGGTCTTTATCGCGAATTTCCTTGGTGAACATCCGGGTGCGCACCATCCGGCTGGTCAGAGATTCAAAATATTTGCCTTCTTTGATATCAATATTCTCGTCGGTAATCAGCAAATCCCTGTAGTCGCGTAATGTAATTTGCCCGGCCTTGGTATTCATCCCGCACAGCGGAATTTCTTCTTTATCTCGTTTTTCCACGATGACCAGATTAAGAATTGTCGGTTCGGTTACCTGTCTTTTATCTCCTTCTGCTGATTTGATATCAAGTAACGAGAGGGGGTCAATACTGCCTTCTCCTCGCTGGGCAATTTCTTTCCAGTAACTCATATCCAGCGCCGAGAGCACCTTGACCAGCCGGATACCGGCCTTGTTTATCTCATAATCCACCTCTTTCTGCACGGCTTGCTGGGCAAAGAAGACCAGAAGGCAAAGCGCGATGGCAACGATAAGCGCCGTAAAGATGGCATACTTGATGCTCAGGGAAAGGCCGGTGGGCCTGAGCCGCGACTCGTCCAGTTCTTCATCAACCGTGAATTTCTCCGACGCTCTTATCGGCATCTCGGCCTTGCTGAAGCGCGATTCGCTGACCGGTTCTTTGGCTTTGGGTTTCGGCGCGCTGGGGACGCCTTTGGATGCAGTTTGAGAAGTGGGTCTGGGTTGTTGCACGGCTACCCTTTTGGTTGCCGGGTTTCCGGCACCCGGCTGGCCAACGGGTGGTTTTAATGGCGGGGGAGTGGTAGTTCCTTTCGGCGGTAGATTTGGCCTTGCAGGTTGCGCCGGTTTTTGGGGTGGCGGTGGCGATACCGGTTTAACCACTCGGCTACCCGCGGCCGGTGCAGGCCTATTGATAGGATTAATCGGTCTGGGGGTTTTGTTTTCTTCCATAAGTTATGGAATATCTTTACACGCTCACCTTCAGGAAGTCAAGATTTTTAGTCCGATTTGTAGCAGGATGTTGGCATAAATGCCGGCCAGAACATCATCCCAGACGATACCGCCGCGCAGGTGTTCCAGTCGCCTGATTGGGAATGGTTTAACTACATCAAATAACCTGAAACACACAAAGGCGCCTAATAGCGTCAGCCAAACCAATTGATGTTTAGGCAGGAAACTAATCGTTACGAAGAAGCCGGCAAACTCGTCAATCACGAAGAACGCAGGGTCATCGGGCTTATTATGACCGATTGACCGGGCATACCGTTTGGCCCAGGGCTCCAGCACAAAACTCAAGACCGTAAAGAAAACCGCCAGTCCGGCGATTATGACATCGGATGGCGGCTGCCCGGCGAAATGCCATATTACCAGATATACCAGAAGTGCCTGAATGGTGCCGGCTGTCCCGCGCAGAGGAAAGTTTAACGGTATGCCGCCGTTGACTGTCCACAA
>JACQXL010000084.1:0-5387 GCA_016208805.1 Planctomycetota bacterium
AGAAGGACACTTCCCGCCAACTGTAATAGGTTCCATAGGACCGCCTTGTAATTCAAGTTTTATGCTGGTTTTTTGACATTTCCGCTATAGTTTTCCGCCCTTTTTGCCGATATATAAATGGAAGGACCTGTCTGCCGTTGGCACAGGCAGGCAAGGGTGCTTTCCAGCGGCGACCTGATGGAAATCCCGCCCTGCCCATGACGTCAGGACTGAGAGGGATATCGGGCACCAACACCAATAAGGAGGTGTTCTGTATGTGGTCGCGCCACCGACGCTAATGGTTGGAATAATGACGACGATTATTCCGCAGAGGAACAGTTTGAAAACCGCGTTTATCACGGCCAGGGGGGAGTGCCGTCTCAAAAAGCGCCTCACAAACCCAGGGAGATTGTTTACCTGATTGCTCGCCTGATTTCACCGTCCTTTATTGACCAACTGCCCTATGTCCAGGCATATTACCATACCGGCTCAGGCCAGGCCACCTGCGCCAAGTGCGTGCTTGAACGCGACCAACTCGCCCGCTTGCTCTGTCAGTTAAGGCATGAATACAACTGGCTTTACCACCAGACCGAAAACGGCAACCAGCCGTTCCGGCTGAAAGAAATTATCGCACTGGTCAGCATTATCACGATGCGGATTATCGCCCAGCCGCTGGCCGGCCTGATTATCCGCGCCTATTACGAAACCGACGCCAATGTCAAAGCCATCTGCCGGAAGTATCCCACCCTGTCTGTCCGCACCTGTTACCGCTATATCCAAAACTATGTCACTAACCCCTATCTGATATTTTGCGATAAACGGGGCCGCCGGGTACCGTGATCTGGCCTGGGCTGAACCGTTCCTTAATCCGGCCGGAACCGTTGCCCGGTCCGGACGACACCGTTGCCTAATCCGGCCAATACCGTTCCCTGACCGGGTCGGACCCGTTCCCTAATCCAGTCAGAACCGTTCCCCAGTCCAGCCAGAACTGTTCCCCAACCCGGCCCGAACCGTTGCCTGACCCGGCCCGAACCGTTGCCCAATCCGGCCCGAACCGTTGCCTAATCTTCACCGAACCGTTGCCTGACCTGGTCTGAACCGTTCCCTGACCTTGACCGAGCCGTTCCCTGACCTTGACCAGACCGTAGGGGTGAATACCCCACCCCCCCAAGGGGTGTATCTGTGCCAAAAACCGGATTTTCACGCTTGCGATTTTTTGAGATAACTCATTATTTAATAATATGTTAGGTAAAAACAGCCGTTTATAATTTTTGCCAAAACTGACACTTTTACCCCTTTATTAGGCGTGCGCAAAAGACGCCCGAAAGGATGGCGGGTTATGAGCCACAGATTGCACAGATTGATATTGATTCTGGTTCTGGCGTTATCTTGTCTCTACGGGATAAACCACAGAGGCACACAGACCACAGAGACCTTCATTGTGGATTTATCCAAGAAAGCATACCAACCCTACCAGCAGGAATACGAGCGGATGCTCTATCCGACCGTGCGGATTAAAACGCTATCCGGCACCGGCTCGGGAGTTATATTTCAACACGGAGACACAGAGACACGGAGAAATTGGACTTATATATTATCAGCCGCACATGTCGTAGATAATTACAGTGAAGTCCAGGTAGAAATATACCGTTCCCTTACCGATACTCTGTGCCTCCGTGCCTCCGTGGTTTTAACGGATACGGTCAAAGATTTGGCTTTACTCGTATCACGAATCCCGAATCCCGTATCTCGGGCACGCCTCGCACCGAAGGATTATAAACCATACATATTTACACCGGTCTGGGCGGTCGGCTGTTCATTAGGACTTCCTCCAAGACCATCCTTCGGGTATATTACGGCAATTCCGCAATCCGCAATTGACAATCCGCATTGGGAGATATCATCCCCCATCCTGCCCGGCAACTCCGGGGGTCCGGTTTACGACGCCCGGACCTACGAGGTTATCGGGATTGCGGTATGGGTCAGGACTTATCAGGGGCAGTTGGTAACCACTATGGCCGGGGTTGTGCCCATCGGCCAGATATATGAATTTTTAGCCACAGATTACAGCGAAGCGTCAGATTAATCCGTGAAATCCGTGGCTTCGGAAGGAGGACTTTATGGAAAAGGATTATGGAATATGCAAGGAATGCGGCCAGGCGATAGAAGAGTTTGAATACGCCATTGCCGGGCTGGAGTTCTGGTATTGCGCCCAATGCTACTACGAACGTTGGCCGGTCTATGCGCCGGGCAGTCCTGACCCGGCTGACCCCTTCAGGGGAAGTTGTGTCACCTTCGGTGACGACTCCTACGAGTTCCTGAAGGAACACATCTATGAAAAATCTTACCTTTACGAGAAAGATTTTCAGGCGGTGCGGCCATATAATCTTTTCCTGCAGAACTTTGAGACGCTGGCGCATCTGGTGGCTTTTATGGAGGAAGCGGCCAAAGAAGAATCCATTATTAAGGTGCGTCAACTACTCAAGAAAGACCTGGAGGACCTGGCCCGGCGCCGGCGCGCCCTGCGCACCCAGGCCATCACCGTGCTTCTTTTTATCCTCTGGGGCGAACTGGCCGAACAATACGGAACCGGCGTTAACTTTCCGGACGGTTACTACCAACTGATTCAGGATTTAGACAATAACAAGTCGCCTTTTATCAGAAATTCAGATTGTTAGCCACGGATTACACGGATTAGAAAGTGTTTGGCCTGTCAGATAGGCGTCTGGCTTCCTATCGGCCAGGCGGACGACCCAACACTAACACCTTTTCACTAACCACTAACCACTACGAAAGGAGGTGATAACTATGCCATTTGTAAAGAAATTTGAGTTGAAACTGTATGTGCCGCTTAACAACGAGCCGGCCGGCGATATGCCGGACCGCTGGGCTGAAAATTTAAGCAACAATGCGGAGCGAATCAAAGACCGTCTGCTGGAAAAAATCCCGGATGAATATACCTTTTCCAAGTTGATGGCCGGTCCGTCCGCTAATGAGTATGCTAATTTCGTCAACCCGGTTTACCGCGGTAAAAATGGACGCACCGCAACTGATGTGCTGTCCACCAAACAGAAGAATATGGCCACGGCTTACGGCCGTTGGTATGAGCAGGTTCTGCGGGTCTATGGCAACGGCGCGACATTCTTTAAGCAACAGGTCGCTAATGCCAAGTCCTGGCTGGCCGAACGGCTCGGTTCAAAGACTTTGCGGTTCACCGGCGATAAGGTGCGCGGGCTGGGCGCGGCCCCAATCGCGGCTTATTACCTGGTCGGTGATGCCGGAGCCGTAGAGTTGATTCGGGCTGAAGATTTCGCGGACGGTGCGCCCTACGACATCGCACGCGACGGCGAGGAACCATTCCTCAAAGCGGCTATCCAGGCCAAACTCGTCCAGGGCGGCGTGCTGGTCTCCAACAACGAGTACCGCGATGCCACCATCACGGCCCAGAATGCGACTAATACATCGCTTCTGAACGGCTATCGTGATACGGCCAAGGCCGAGGTCTTCGTGACGACTCCGGCCGCGGATAAGTCATTCTGCCTCTGGCGAATGAACCCTGATGGACGACTCTACCTGCACCTGCAGGTCGGTTTGACAGTGTAAACCAAACCACAGATGAACCCAGCCCCTGCGCGCAAGGGCTGGGTCTTTGTGGTGAATAATTAGAAAGGAGAATTTTATGACATACAGACGAAGATATTTTGAACCATTCACCGGCACGACCATCGCACCCAATGCGATTACCTCGGACAAGATTGCCGATGAAACCATTGAATCAAGAGACATCAAGAACCAGCAGGTTAAGACCGAGGACATCGCCGATAAGGCCGTAACCTTAGCCAAGTTAGGCGATGACGTGCCGGCGGTCGGGATTCCGGATAACTCTATCAGTGCGGCTAAATTAGCCGATAATGCCGTAGAGAAACGGCACATCAAGACGGCCGCTGTGGATACGGATGAGATTGCCCCAGCCGCAGTAACGACTGACAAGTTACGGGATGCAAATGTAACACCAGCCAAGTTATCTGAGATGGAAGACAGGTTCACGATTAACCAGAACCTGTTGCTGTTTTCCAACCTGTCCAACGCATCCGTGCCCAACACGGAGATAGACGTTTCGGGATACGTGTCACCGGATACGAGATACGTGATATGCGTTATGACGCATGCCGGAGCAAGCACGATACTCTACGGCTACAAGGCACAGTTCTACACCAAGCCGACCGTTGACCCGATGCCGCTCTACCGGCTGGATACCGCGGTCAAGGATTTTACTAATTACTGAACTCTTGCGAAATGGGGAAAAGACCACCCAAAAGGTGTCATTGCGAGGGAGTGAAACGACCGAAGCAATCTCAAATTTATGGGATTGCTTCGCTCCCGAGATGGTGTTACAACTGCGGCTGAGTTGTACCTGATGGGGTATATCCGGTGAGACCAAGATACACGATGCGGAGATACGAGATACCCGTATCGTGTATCCCGTATCCTGTATCCCGTATCTTTGTGGTAAATCTGTGTCTACTTTCTATTGACATATCCTGCCTTTTGGCTTAAGATACCTTGTATGCTTAAGCGCTCCTTATTAATAACCTGCATCCTGTTCTTGCCTGCGCTGATTACCTTTTCAGAGGAATCAAACCCGCTTACCGATACATCCCAAACCGCTGTTAATATCTTCTTCCTGGACCGGGCCAAGGGAGAAGATACCAGACTAATTGAGGAATTGGCAACCCTGACGCCGACGGTCGAGACAAATCTCAAACTCGGCTGGCTCCACCTGATTTATAGGAACGATGCGCCCAGGGCCAAAGAATATTTCCAAAAAACACTGGCTGATGACTCGGCGAATATGTCGGCGCTCAGCGGTTTGAGCGATGTCTATGGATGGCTGGGCGAGGACGAGAATTATTTGGCCAATAATATCAGGATGTTGAAACTTGACCCGAATGCGCCCTGGCTGGAACTGGTCCTGGATAATCTGGGCGGCTCGGGCGGCGGGCGGGTCTACCCCAACTGCGGCCGGGTCCACGATTCCGAATCCGGCTCTACGGTCGGGCTTAATTCCAAACAATATCTCCAACTATTAGAAGAATTACTGGCTAAACCGCTCACTAATAAGTTCAACGAGACCATCATCAAGGAGCGGCTCTTTAACGCCCGGATGGCCTTGTCCGGCGTGAGCGAAGAACTGTTCAAGTACTGGAAGACGCTGGGCTATCCGAATAAATGGCTGGTCATCGGCTATTTCAAGGGCTCGGGCGAGGCGGCCATTGACGAAACCTTCCCGCCGGAACGGGAAATTAATCCGGATGCCCTTACAGGACAAGCCAAATACCCGGTTGATGACTGGGACGTCAAATGGCACAAGCGCATTGCGACCATCTCCAACTTTGATTATTTCCAGT